>DATKIP010000038.1 GCA_035544015.1 Candidatus Saccharimonadia bacterium | reverse complement strand
GTCTAGAAGGGAATAGCCAATAGTTTCAACATACCCCCGGTCTCATCCATCAGCACTGTCTTTGCCATGCCAATGATGATTTAGGTCTAAGGGTACACCATCCCTATCATATCCCACAACACCACCTCGTTTCTCGTGGCTCTGCTTTACCACGTTATGGTGTCTGGTGCATAGGGATTGCAGATTGGTGGTATCCCAGAACAACACCACATCCTCACGATGGGGGATGATGTGATCCACCACCTGTGCCGATGACCGCTTACCGAGATCCCAGCACATCTTGCACATGGGGTGCATGGTGAGGTGGTATGCACGCATACGTTGCCACCTCGATGTGCTGTGCAGCTTACCCACCGTGGCATAGCCTGAGGATCTCGTTAGGATCCTCCACCACATGGATAGCCTCACCTGACATCATCACTATCTCGGTAGCAGGCACCACATCA
The DNA here is from genome assembly GCA_035544015.1 of Candidatus Saccharimonadia bacterium. Classification (NCBI taxonomy): domain Bacteria; phylum Candidatus Saccharimonadota; class Candidatus Saccharimonadia; species Candidatus Saccharimonadia bacterium. Next base: position 38,526 of record DATKIP010000038.1, on the reverse strand, counting down.
TCGTCATCCGTACCCGATAGGCTAACCCGCTTCATGCTGACTATGTGAAGCGGGTTAAGATAGATCTCATCATCATAATCTAACTCATCTTTAACGACGTTCGTTAGTGTGATCATTTACGCACCATATCGATAGCGGTTATCACATCGGCCACGGTCTCTTTCACGTAATCCGTCTTAGCTTCCACATTGGGTTCAACACCCAACACGAGCGCATCATAAACTATTACCGTTTTCCCTTCCCAACGATGAACCAGATAGATGCGCTCGGCGTTAACCCAAAACTCATGGCCATCTATATCGGTCAGCTTAATCATCTCAACCTCATTGAACAGAATGTTTCACAGGCGACAGCGTGACATTTCGTGCGTGACGTCCACAGCGTGGCGTGACATGGGGACGACGCAGTACGTCTCCCCAATGTCACGCACACTGTCACGCTCTTTTGTGACATGAAATTAGGGATGTCACGCTGATGTCACGCCGATGTCACGCCAATTGTTTCACGGAACCAGATATCTTGATAGAACCTATAACGCTTGCTCGATAGCATTTTGTCCTTAAGTCGCTCCCATGCCTTACGCTTCGTAGCTAGATTTTCGGATGGATAAATGAGATCGAACTGCATACGCAATTCCAAAGCGGGCAAGCCGTCGCTTGGTTTTCCAGCGTTCCTTGCTATGCATATGTCATAGGCTTTATCAAAGAATTCGGATTTATCAGGTTTACGCCTATGGGCCATTGGATCGACTTCACCCTCACCCATACGATAGAAACATGTCGTCCTGACATCCCCATATTGGTTGATGCCTAAGCCGATAATCTCAAGAACCACGTTAGAAATTGGTCCGGTTGTGTCATTGCGCGATTTGTCGATGGCTAGAAATCGGTTCTCGGTTTTGCCCGTGACGTGATCGTGGACGCCGCCGCAGATGACGACATAATCAGCCGCAGCGTAAAATGCGCTACTCCCGCGCATGCCTTGCGTGTCGTCTTTGCCGACATGATGCACCGCGACCATGATCGCATCCACCGTGACAGCCATGTCACGCATGTAGCCGCAAACCTTCTGAGCCTCGGCGCTGGCGCCCTCATCTTCCATTCCGAAGGCTGCAAGCATGGTGTCGAGCACGACGGCGCCGACCCTCACGCCGTAGACCAAGCGCAGGTGCTCGGCTGCGCGCATCAAGGCGCCCTGCATAGCGGCCCTGTCCGCCTCGATCGACAAATTGCCGCAGCTTGGCACGACGACAATGGGTAAGCTGTTCGTGGCGCCCATGGCCTGTGCGGCGGCAAAGAGCCGTGCTCGCATGCCGCCCGCGCCCTCGGCCGCAATAATGATGGTGCCCACGCGCTCGCGCACCGGATGCCCGAAGAACGTTGTGCCCACGCCGATGCCGAGAGCAACAGCCATGGCCGCAACATAGAAGCTCTTACCCATGCCGGATTTACCAGCCACGAAGGCCAGCGAGCCCGGTGCGGCCGGCAACAGGCGGCGGATGAGTTCGGGTTCCTCCGGCGGCAATGTGCCGTCATAGGTCCAAAACTCAACCGGCGCAGCATACCCAGCCGCAACCGCAGGGGCACCAGAAGCCAAAGGGGCTGTGCCCATCAGCTGGGCGGCCCTCCCGGCGTCGAGGTCGGGAAGCTCGACGTTCCATCCATCGTCAAGCGCCTTGTCGAGTTGGCGCACAAAAGCTTTGTCCCCATCGTCGCGGATATAGCCATTCACCTCGCAGGCCGAGCGCATCTCGCCTTCTAACCATGCCTCGGTAATGAACGCCTCGCGTACCCACGGGGCGAGCGCATACACCGCGCCGTTCAATGCATCCTGCCTGGAGCCCGCAGGAGCCTCACGGACGGCCGCAACCTTCTCCCGCAACTTGGGCAGCACATACATCTCGTATCGGCGCCGCTCGCCGTCCGGTAAGCGCGTCGCCAGCCCTTTGCCGCGCTCCACCCGATGCTTTGTCAATCCGAGATCGGCGAGCTTGCTCTCGATGGCATTGACCACGGCTTGCGACAACGCCGGCGGCAAGCGGGCGTCGAGCGGCGTTGGGCACATAAAGCCCCATTCGGGCATACCCACCCATTCATATTGCATTCCATCGGGATGGATGCTCGGCGGTAACACTGTTTGGCGGCCCTCGGCGAGCACCTCCACCAGCATCGTCTTGCTGAAACGATCGATGAACGTGCGCGTCCGCAATACCGGATCCGTAGGATGGACGCTGTAGACCAAGGTGAAGCCCCGCGCGCCGCGCTTAATGTGCGGCGTCACAGGTACGATGTCGCGGATGGCATCCCACACCCGCACGTCGTCCACATCGATGCACGGCCTGTCACGCGTGAGCATGCCGACATTGGCCCCTGGATACTCGGCATCCCAGGCCGCGAGCAGCACGCCGCTATATCGCAGCGGCCGGCGCTCGACGGGCAACGCCATCTCGTCTTTGCCCGGCGGCCCGGCGAGGTAATCGGTGTATGTTGTAAATACAGGCTTTTTGCCCATCAGCAATACAGGGCACAGGCCAATGGATATGAGATATTGCGCCGTGGGAAGGAATTGACTATTGTGTGGGGGCATGGCAGGCATAGTCATCAGTTTATCTCTCTGTTGCTCGCAATAAACCCCGGCGCCTCATCCGCGACCGGGGTTTTTCTATGCCGTCACACGCTCACCTGCTCGGACCATCGCTTCGTCGCCCACCTGTCGTGCATAGGCGACGATGGCCTGGGCAAGCAACTCACGGTTGGACCAGCGCCGCGCCACCGTCTTGTAGCTGCAATCCGCCTCTACGGCCACGGCCTCGCATGTTATCGCGGGGAAGCCATGTCGTCGCACAAATTCCAGGCCCGCCTGCAAAATTTGCTCTCGCCTGAAGGTATCGGGTAATCTCGCCATCCACGTCTTCCCATGATGTTGCAAAGCATGCGCACCCACCGTAGCGGCGCACGAGTGTCAGGTAATTGGCCTGGGCAGTCTCGCGCCCTTGGCCTGTAAATGTCCAGCCCGATCGCTTGGCCTCGATCGCCATCATGAACCCCATGATGGCCGGAAATCCCCACCACCAGCCCATGCCTATGCCGATGAGATCGCTGGATTTGACCAGTTCGCTGGTGCGCGCGCTGTCGTTCGCCAACCCATAGCGGATCCATCGGCCGGTTTTGTCCTCAAACGCCCCGCTATTGTTGCGCCACAGGATCACGCCCCGCTTGGCCCCCTCAATGCGGATCAGGCTGTTGACATCGGTCTCGATCAAGCTGGGAAGCCTCGCGCTAATCGCTTTGCCACTTTCCGAGCAGTCTCGCGCGTTTCCGGCGGCAAAAGTACGCCATCCTCGGCCAAAATTATTACAAGGCTTGATGCCATCGCAAACCAAGCAAGCATTTCAATGAATTCCTTGCGCGCCTCGACGCTGGAATTTGCCGTGTCTAAGTATTGTTCGGCCAGCGCCCGCAACTCATCGTCTATTATCTCTGTCACTTCGCCCTCATTCTTCGCCGTACATTGTGTCTTATGCGCCTATTGTCTTTGCGAGCATGATACATTACGAGATCAGCATTCGATATATCACGGCAATTCTCAGTATAAAGCTTGCGCTCTTTATCGGTCATGTGCTTTTCGCACTCGGTATCGTCAATATATCTCGTCACACACTCCCCCTAACTCGCTCTATCATCTCGCGTTGCTTTGGTCCCGACTGGGCAAGCGCCGACAGTGTGTCGAGGCCAAAGGTTGCCCAGAACCGCCGGTAAACTGCGTCCAATGTCTCACCCTTGGCATGCCAGTGTCCAGCCCATTGGTCAATGGCCGTGCTCAACTCGCTTTGCGCCTCGGCGCGCACGGCCCATGCCTTCTCGATCTTGCGCGCTACCATCTCGCCAGCACCCCATGGGATTTCCGGTGCGCCTGAAATCCGCTCCACCTGACCGCGCAGGGCCGCCAGCATGCTGTCATCGTACAGCGTCAAGTCGCCCTCCAGCACTTCCGGCCGATCTCGCGGGACACTGCCGCGCACAGGCCGCCAGCCGCAATGCGGGCATGTAGCACCGAAACCCTCCCACATGAGCATGCACTCAGGGTTGGCACAGAACCGCGTGGGCACCTCGCCGGCCTCGCGCGGCGGCAGTCCGTCGAGCGACCACGCGCGCGGCTTGTCCGGCGGCCCCTTGTGCCGCGCGACGTTGCCGACATGATCGCAGATGATGCCAACAGGCTCGCCTTGCATCGGCCGCAGCGCGCGGCCGAATTGCTGCACATAGAGGCCATAGCTCGCCGTGGGGCGGGCAAACGACGCGCGCACGATCCCAGGCAGGTCGAAGCCCTCGCCCAGCACATCGACGTTGCACACCTCATCAAGCCCGTCACCGCGATAAGCGCGGATGATGCGCAGCCGCTCGGCCGCGCTGGTCCTGTCGCTGATCACCGCAGCCCTCACACCGGCGTCGCGGAACGCCTGGGCATGTTCCTCGGCCATCTGCACATCCACGGCAAACGTCACGCCCTTCTTACCGGGCGCCAGCTTCATGGCGTGCTCGACAATGTCGCCGGTGATGGCGCTCTTATGCGCCGCCTCGGCGAGTTCCTCGCGGTTGAAGTCGCCACCGCTCCCGACGCGCACGCCGCTCACATCGATCGCTTGCGGGCATCCGTAGATGCGGAACTCCTTGAGGTACCCCCGCTGGATCAGCTCGCGCATGCTCGGCCCTTGCACCAGGCTATCAAAGCAGCCGCCGTCACCGCGCCGCAGCGAGCGGCGATCGCCTCGGCACGGTGTCGCCGTCCAGCCGATACCGCGCGCCGCGCCGAGCATGCCCACCGCTCGGCCCCATTTGTTGGCCTGCAATAGGTGGTGCGCTTCGTCCGTCTGCCAATGCTTGACCCGGTCAAAGAAAGAATCCGCGCGCCGTATGAGCGTGTCCACGCCGGCTATTGCGTAGCTGGCATCCGGCCGCACATAGTTCCTGCCCAGCTCGTCAATGTGCTGTGCCGACACTTCCCTAATCACCGCATCGGGCGCGATGATCCGGTGATGCATGCCCACCCGGGCAAATGCTATGGAGATCTGGCCGACGAGTTCCTGACGGTGGGCTTGCACCAGGCCCGGTTCGTCAAGCTCGGCCGCGAGATGTGCCATGGTGGTTGTCTTGCCTCCGCCGCAGGGCAGGACGGCCAGCACATTGCGCACCGTCTCGTCGTCCCACTGATTACGCACAGCCTGCTTTAAATTAACTTGATAGTCGCGAAGTGTCATGCTACCCCCTATGTCACAAGCAGCCCATAACTAGCCCATAACCATTTAGGATGCAAGATGACAAAGCTTATTTACGGACTTCTCGGCCTCGCCGCTCTGCTCATGGCAGGTTGCGCAGGCGACCCGCCGGCCGGCATGCACCGCAGCGGCCCGCCGCTGTTCAAGCCCGCTCCCACAACACCTGGCTAATACCGACAAATGCGGGCGCCTCGGCGCTCGCCTACAGGACGCAAGATGGATGACACCGACAACACCGCCCGCGAGATCGCTCTCGATTACATCGCCGACAACCTGGTGGACGCTCTCGCCGCAAGCACGGCCGGCGCCACGACTGCAACCGCTCACCACATCGGGCAAGCAGCCGCCGACATTATCGAGTTGTCCGCTATCGTTCACGGCCATTAGTCTGGCCGTTGCCATCGCGCTGGCGACCGGCCTGCTTCACAGCTGCGGCGGCCATGACAATGACAACATAAGCGATTGCAGCCGGCGCGGCATGGCGCAACATCACGACGGAGATGGAAAATGGCGTTGCCACCCACCGGAGGGATAGTAAAGCGGCCGACGCTCATAACAGCTCGGCGCCTTGAATTCTTGCAGCTCATTGCCGCCGGCAAGGGTCTCGGCGGCCCCATCACCGGCAGTAACTTCGCGGCGCAATATGACTGGGCGCGCTCTGTCGGATACGTCAAGCGCAACGCATCGGGCAAGCTGGTCCTAACCCAAGTCGGCAAAAATCATCTGGACGACATAACAGACAAGCCTTGACTATGTCCCCTTCCTGTCCTATGAGTGGTTATGGAGGAAACCATGGACAAGCACACGCTCATACGCATCCGTCGCCAAGCCAAAGCCGCCGAGGCATGCGACGATCTTGGGTTGGCGGCTAAGCTAAAGCGCGACATGCGCAAGGCAAAGGAGTGCTGCAAACCATGAGGTTAATGCGTTTCATCATTGAATTGCGGCTCATGCTCAAATTGGGCTGGCCCATTAAATCCGCGATCGGTAACGCCTGGCGCCGATCTCATCCCCAAGCGCGGGAGCGGTTTGAAGCTTGGCTAAAGGCTCATTTCCATGATGCATGACACCACCCGCAATTATATCCGTCAGATGCTACAGGCACGGCTTGAAGAGCTTACCCACCGCATGGCTGGGTTCGCTACCGATAGCATCCACGAGTTCGCCCAGGCGGCCGAGGAAATCCGCATTGTCGCCAATTCCATCGCCGATCTGATGACACATCACGTTGATGTGCCGCAGCCGGCCGCGACCGAGCCGCGTGAGGTACGCGCAGCCCTCCACCTCTATCAAAACGTCCTCAAGTCGGCCGATACCATCCGCGACATGGAAGTTCGTCTTGGTCTTAGCGATCAAGCCAACACGAAGCCTCATAACCTGCTCCGCGATATGACAAAGTTCATTGAGCATGAGAAACGCTCAAGCCCCGATGGCATCATGCCTACGGAGATGAGCGTTGCCCAGGCCGTCGAGCATGTCCGCAACGGTGCGCATAAGAAACGCCCCATCATAACGGAGAACCTTGGCTAAGGCCCATGGATGGGCTATGACTTTAGTTCCTCTGTAACCCAATAGGATCCGCCAGTATGGCAACGCAAATTCAACTTCCCCCCGGCCGCATAGTCGAGGGTAATGTCTACAAATCATCCACCATCGGGATGAACGGCCAGGTCAAGGCCAAGCCTGAATTCTACTTCGCCGTGGCCGTGGCCAAGAATGATCCGCAGCTTCCCGGCGTGTTCGGCGCCTACCTCGCCGAGGCACAATCCAGCTACGCACCCCATCGGCATATCCTCGGCCGGATCCAGCAAATCAATTTCGGCAACCAGTTCGCCTGGAAAATTGCGGATGGTGACGCACCCGATCGGCGCGAGCGCGCTGGCCAAGCCGGTTGCTGGATATTCAAGTTCAAAACCACTTGGGACATCAAAGTGGTGGACGCGAACAATCAGCCCATCAATGCGGCCATCTTGCGCACAGGCTTTTGGTGCGATGTGCTCGCCAACCTCGCCGGTAACGGCAAGCTCGATCACACCGCCGGCCTCTACACCAATCCGGTTTTCGTCCGCTGGCTATTCCAAGGCTACGGAGATGAGATTTTCCCAGGGCCGCAGGCTGACAAGGCCATGGGCGCCGCGCCGACGCAGCTCCCACCAGGGGCACAGCCGCAGCAAGGCGGATCGTTTCAACCCGGCGGCTCTGGCCCTTCTCAAGGCTCAATGGCTGGAACATATCCAGGGCAGGCCCCCTCTCACGCGCCTAACGTCGGATATCAAGCACCGGCTGCAACGCAAGGCCAGGCACCGGGAGGTTGGCAACAGCCACAGGTAAACCCTCAGTACCCGGCTACGGGGAATGGAGGGCAAGGCGCGGCGCCGACGCCTGGAAACGCACCTAACGGGGGACAGGGAGGCGGAAACCCTCAGAACCCGGCGGCCCATGCTGGTCATGCGGCACCTGGACAACATCAGCCCTCATCGGGCCAGGCACATGGGAATGTGCCGAATGCGACGACATACCCTTCTAGCGGCCCTACGCCGCAGCCCGGCGGCCCTGCCAGCGGCCCGGCTGCACAGGCGAACGCTCCGCAGTCAGCGCCTGCGGTTCCGGCCGGTGCCCACTATACGCAAGCGCAACCGGCCTCACCGACTGCATACCCTGGTAGCCCACCTGTTCATGGCTTCGCTCACGGCAACCCCGCCACGTCGTGAGCCTCGCGGCCGGTAGCCCCTGATACCGGCCGCACTTCCCTCAACCGCTTACCCACTCACAAGGCCAAGGAGTGGGAACGCATCCTCATGGCCAAATGGAACCAACATGATTAAGCTTGAATTCATACTCACCACGCCGCAGCAAGCCCACCACATGGTGGAAGCCTATGCCGAGGCAATGGCTTTCGTCACCCATGAGTTAGATGGTGCGACCGTCCTACAGCAAGGTGCATCGGAACGCGTCACGATGCAGCAATATGTTGCTGGTGCTGGTCTCGACGCCAACGGCGAAGCGGCCGATCAAGCCGCCGCAGCGGGCAAGGTGGATGGTCGCGGCGTGCCGTTCCATGGTGATTACCATTCGGGCAAGCTCAAGGACGATGGCACATGGGGCCGCCGCCGCAATCACAACAAGGCGCTGGCCGATGCATTCGAGGCACCATACCTTGCCCCAAAGCCCCCGTCCGGTGCAGCCCCGCTTGCACCGTCGACGGTTGCCACTACGGCGAATACTGCCGCACCGACACCTAGCGCCACGCCCGTGGCCACGGCGCCGACAGACGGCACATGGTCCGTGCCATCGGCGAGCCCCTCGCCGGCCGCGCCATATGTGCCCACCGTCGAGGAATACAAGGCCAAGTGGGTTGACCTTTGCCAGAAGCAGCTTGTCACCGGTGAGCATCAGAAGTTCATCGAAACGACGTTTAAGCATCATCCGTGCGATCCCGCGTTGATGGCCATCGAAGCCAACCGCCTTGCCATCTGGGCGCACTTCGAAAACTGGGCGAACGGCGTCAAGGGGTTCTGACACCTATACGGCGGGCACCCTCGGGTGCTCGCCCACCTCTAGGGGATGACTATGCTCAAAACCATCAAACGCATGCTTTCAAGCATTCGCGTCGCATTAGCGCCATGCCCGGCATGTCACGGCAACGCAAGGGAGATGATCAACTATGGAAACGGAGATGTCAGAGACTTACCCTGTTCCATGTGTGACGGACATGGAAGCTTTCGAGCATACAAGGTTCGCCGAGACGCTGATATCGCTGCAATCAATGCGCCGTACCGCTGCGGTTGCCCAGAATGCAGCGGCGAGTGGGACAGGTAGACCGATGTCATCTCGCCGCGCACGTGAGTTCCGCGATCGTCGTCTAAAGCATCTGTTCGGCGATCGTAAACGGCGTGCCCAGCGTTGGGCAAATATCAACAGCAAACACGGCAGGAAGATTGCCGAGTATCTAAGCAGGAGGGGCGATAATGTCGCGCGGCCCACGCAAAATTAGCGACGAAGACAAGAAACGCAAGGATCAAGGTGAGCCGCAGAACGAAGACATTGCGGACGGCCTGCGCAAGCAACGCATTCCGGTCACCTTGCCCAAGGTCAAATGGAAGGATAGGGAGGATCCCAAATGACACCCGCCATCATCACCGGCGCCAACTGCCTGTTGACCGCGCCGACAGACTGGGACGCAGCCACCCACGGCGAATGCTGCTCGCTCGCCGTGCGCAAGGAAGGCGACACCATACAGAGCGCGTGGACGCCCGACGCTGACGAGCTGGCGGTCCTCAATGCCGGCGGCGTCGTGGTCCTGACGCTCTACGGCGCAATCCCGCCGGTGTCGCTCCATGTGGAGTAGGTTGCTGCACGGCGCTTTCGGTATCTGGTGGCTCACGGCCGAGGACAAAGCGCTTTGCCGTGAGGTTTACGCCGAATATCTGCGCAAGCCGCCGGCCGGCGGCAACTGGATCGCCAGCCGCTACGGCCGCAATGGTTGGAACTTCGCCAAATGCATAGGCGGCGAAGGTGGCACGGTAAGGCTGTGCCGCTGGACCGAACCGCCAATCATCCTCAAAAACCCTGCAAGATTTCAGAGATAATGCCCCAAGTCTATGACACCGAGGCTTTCCCTAATTTCTGGTCCATGTGCATCAAGCCGGTGGGAGAGCCCGGTGTCTTTTACGAGATCTCCGATCGGCGGCGCGACAACGCCGCTTTGTGGCGCCGCATCGCCGCAGCGGACCAGATGATAGGCTTCAATAATCTCGCCTATGACTGGCCGATGGTGCAACATTTCATGGAACATCCCGACATCGATGCGGCCGGCATGTACGCCAAGAACCAGGAAATATTTGCGAGCAACGATCGCTTTAGCAACATCATCTGGCAACCGGCCGTGCCGCAAGTTGATCTGTTCACGATCCACCATTTCAATAATCGCGCCAAGTCCACCAGCCTAAAGAAACTCCAATTCAATATGCGATCCAAGAATGTAATGGATTGCCCTATCCCATTTGGTGTGCATCTCAACTATGATGAGATGGATATCGTCTTAGGATATAATGCCCACGACGTGACGGAAACTGAGCGGTTCTATCTGTCGAGCAAAGATAAGATCGACCTTCGCTGCGCCATCAACCCGGAATGGATAAACCAAAGCGACACCGGTCTCGGCCGCCGCTATTTTGAACGTGAGCTAAAAGCCCTCGGCGTGGAAACCCATGGCCGCGATGAACTGGGCAAGCGCGTCCCGCTCCAAACGCCCAGGCCGGACGGCGTCAAGCTGCGGGATGTGATTTTCCCATATATCTGGTTCACGCGGCCAGAGCTTGCCCACTGCCTCGATACCTTCCGGCGCGTGTGGATCGATGAGACGGGTAGCTTTGCCCTGCTCGACGGCAACGCCTGGTCATCGCACAGCTTCACGCTCGACGGCGTCGAGGTCACCGCCGGCCTCGGCGGCATTCACGGCAGCATCGATCGCAAGATGGTGCTGGCCGACAGGTACCACGACATCATCGATGTGGACGTGACGAGCTTCTATCCGAACATCGCCATCAAGAACCGCATCTTTCCCGCCCACCTCGGCCCGGCGTTTTGCGACATCTACGCGGCCCTGCTCGCGCGGCGCTTCCAGAGCGCCAAGGGAAGCCCCGAGAACCTCGCAATCAAGCTGGCGCTCAACAGCGTCTACGGATCCGCCGGAAGCCCCTGGACGTGTTTCTTCGACCTTGCGTGGATGTTCGCCGTGGCCATCAACGGTCAGCTGCTCATCCTCAAGCTGGCCGAGATGATGCTTGCCGTGCGCGGCGTGCGCCTGGTCCAGCTCAACACGGACGGCGTGACCGTCGTGTGCCCTGTCGAGCAGCGGGATGCACTCGCCCAGGCTTGCGCGCAATGGTCCGCCGGTTGCCAGATGCCCCTTGAGACAAATTACTACTCTCGTCTTTGGTGCAGAGACGTAAATAACTACTTGGCCGAGTACGCTGAGACGGGAAAGCTCAAGCGCAAAGGCGCGTACAATCCAGAGCGGGAATGGCACCAGAACCACAGCATGCCCATCATCCGCCACGCGGCGGAAGCGGCCATGGTGCGCGGCGAGGATCCCGAGCAGTTCATCGCGGCGCACGGCGACCCGTGGGACTTCCTCATGAGGCTCGATCTCAGCAAGTCCAGCCGCCTCCAGCTGGACGATGGCACCAGCCAACATGGCATCGTCCGCTACTACGTCAGCCCCACGGGCCGCAGCGCGGTCAAGCACATGCCCAAGACGACGACGCGCATTCATGCCCGTGGGCACGCTGACGTGATCGGCCGGCGTGGTTCCTGGTGCTGCACGGCCTGCTATAGCTTCTTCCCCACCAAAAAAGAATGGGAAGCCCACGCCGACGCCGAGCACGCAAGCAAGCTGCGGCTAGCACAGCAATACAACGGCGAGCCCATCGACTACGACATGAGGTTCTACGCTGGCGAGACAGAGAAACTTATCATCAGGGAAAGGTTTTATCCTTGACTATGGGACATAAGCAGCCCATAACAAGTCATCAACCAGGAGGAACCAAGATGAAGCGCAAATCTAAAGGCTACTATAGCGAAGCAGTTCCTACAGTTTACGATTTACCGGATGGATGTTTTAAAGGAACGCAGGAAGATTTTGAGAAGTTATCCCCAGGAATGCGCTTAGAAATTCTCAGAGACTGGAAAAGAAGAAATAAAAATTAAAGTTTACTATTGACAACCGCCCATAAGCAGCCCATATTAGTAATCAGAAGCAACGGAGGAACTCAGATGAAACTCTACAAATACATACTCAAGCACTACGGCGAAACGGAAGATCAGGAACTAGCAGAAATATTCGGAGATCTTCACAGACACCTAACAGAAGGAACCGGAAACAAAGACGAGATTGGACACCGGTTCGCAAAATGGGAAAAGAGGGGGATTTAATCCCCCAGACTTTCTAAAATAGTTATTGACAACCGCCCATAAGCAGCCCATATTAAGTACATAGACAGACGAACTGCTTCCGCGAAGGTCTCGGGTAAACCGAGGGAACCCTAGAAAAACCGGAAGTAGGGAGGCCCTAAAAGCCCAGTCAAACCGACGCGATATAACCCCGAAACATGGTCACACAGGAAACGATATTATGACCACACCCGCACAGATTAAAGCATTGCTCGCCGCGCACGAAACTGGCAACCCACTAAACACCGGCGTCAACACCCGCAACGGCAGTAACCTACGTATGATCAAGCGCCTTGCTGCTGATGGCCTGCTCGCAGGTGGAGAAGGGACACCCTACCTGATCACGGAGCGCGGCAAGGAAGCCCTGCGGCACGCCGGACACCTTAAGGACAAGCGCTCTTTCAAGGTCCGCTACGAAGGCGAGATCTGGACGATAACCGCACCGGCCGCCGCAACCAAAGCAATGCTCGCCGAGTTCGCCGCCCGCATGTTCACCGCAACCGTCATCTAATACCCTTGCCGCCGGGCTAGAACACTGGGAGGCCCGGCGGCCTCTTTGCTCAAGCTCAAGCTCAACAGGAGAAGACATTATGAGCAAGCGTTTCATCGTCGCCACCTTCGCCGACAAAACTACCCTCACCCGCACCACCACGAGCCCGTCGCTTGCATGGGCGTGGCGCGCAAACGCCACCTGGAAACACAACGGCATCCCGATGACGAACGCAACCGGGTTTTCCTCCAGCCACGAACTCGCCGATAAAGCGGCACGGCTGAACAGCAAATACATGGACAACCTAACGGTCGAAATCGTCCCCGCCGTCGAACACAAGGTGCCCGTGAAAGCCAAGCCGAGCGGCGCGTTCCGCGTTCGCCGCACCTGGCAACCGAGCACGAAAGGTAATTGGAAATTTATCAAAGACGGCAAGTCTCATCGCCGGTTCGACAGCCGCGTCGAAGCGCAGACATACATTGAAAGCATGTACGCCAATAATTGCATCGCCACTTACGAAATAGTCTAGTCACCCTTGCCGCCGGGCTATCGGCCCGGCGGCCTCTTTGCTCAAGCTCAACAGAGGACGACATTATGAGCATGAAGCCGATGCCCGACAACGTCGCCGATCAGCTCGCCGACGCGCGCAAGGTGGCAATCCGCTGGATCAACATGCAACGGGAGGCCGATTTGCACCTGATCAACACCGGCCGGCGTGACAAATTCATTGGCCACGAACTCCGCGCGGTCAGGCTGCGCGGCGAGATGGCCATGCAAATCATCGAAAGCATTAAACGGGAGTATCCCACGCGATGACCCGAAAGGCCCTTACTAAAACATCCATTCGCGCAATGGGGATTAAGGTCACATCGGGACCGCTGGCGACGATTTATGAATGCCCTTGTTGCAAACATGTCGAACGTTTTCCGAACGGAATACGCGGCATTGGTCGTGGTCATGGTCTACGGGAAGGTGGCGGATGCTATTCGCGTATGGCCGCACATATCCGCCGCGAGCATCCACATCAGAAGGCACAGTCATGACACCTTACGAGCCCAAGACGAAGGCATGCCCGACCTGTGGAGGGTCGGGCGTTCTGCGGATCGTCGGCCCCAAAAGCGAGCCGCGCGAGAAGATGTGCCCACGCTGCAACGGAACCGGAAGGGTTGCCAAATGAAGGTTGCTTGCCCAGCCTGTGGAGGCACAGGCAAAGCCACGTGGTGGGAAAAGGACGGCCACGGCGGTATGAAGAAAGTCACGGGGAATTGCCCCAACTGCAAGGGAAGCGGAAAGGTCGATAGGTGAATATCATTGTCCGAATGCTTTCAACCATGTTCCCCACTTGCAGCTGCGATGTTTGCGAGTGGGAACGCGATCACCCAAACGAAGGCCCTCTAATCACAAGGTGCAGATATGCCAAAAATTAAGCCCGGCGAGATGAACTTTGATCACCCGACCGTCACCGGAAAAGAGCGCGGTATCCGCCAGCGCGCGGGCAACGCAGAAACCAAGGCCGGCATCGCCCGCGAATACGGCAATCCCAACATCGGCCGGATGATGGATGCCGAGGCCGAGCGGCTCCACAAGCAAGCCGATGACATGGCAAAGGGGCGCAAGGGAAAATGAGAACGTTCGCCAAACTCATCCTGCTCTATTTCGCGGCGGTTGCCGTGTTGAGCATAGCAAACAATTGGCTCAAGCCTGGGTATGACCAGCGCGTGAGAAATGATCAACTTCGCCAATGGGAGTTGCAGGCACAAGCCAATGAGCGAGCATTACACCGCCGCTAGATGGAAGATAGCGTTCACGACATGCTTTGCTCGTATGCGCTATTACAAGAGTTTCCTCAAGGCTCAACATGTTCGCGGAGGTCTGTCGCATTGGGATCGCCGCACATGCGAAGTGTTCAACACCGGCTTTCTAGTCGAAGGCGCAAAACCAGACCGCGTCCTAGAGGAAAGCTTAGACATCATTCACTATGAGATGTTCAAACATGAGTGAGCTAATTGACGATGTAGTTGATGTTATTGGCGTCGCTGTTCACGGTGATACTTGCACCTGGAACAATGAAGACTGGGTAGCTCATTGCAACGCATGTCAAGAGATCGTGCAACGTCTTATGGATGGCGGCATGTCCGAAACCGCCATCCGCAACATGCTGGTGAACTATCAGCCCATTGAAGAACCCAAAACGTTAAGCGAAGCTATTGGACATCCTGTCGGTTGCTGGGCTGATCGCGAGCCGGTCAAATACTTTGCCCAACTGGCGAAACTACGGCGACAACTTGAAGCCGCAAAAGCGGATGGAAATCAGGCACATGTTGATGCCCTGGTGCTTGAGATCAGAACCTACAAGCACCAGGCCAACGCGGTTTGGGGAACCCTCGCCGGAACTCAGCCCACCGTCACCGGCGCGTCACCGGCGGCCGAGGACGGCTTGCCCACCGCTTGAGTTGCTGCGGCCGCAATGGGTGTGGCCGTCAACCCACCAGCCACGGCAGGCGTTGTGTTGGCCGTGACGCCTACCGGAAAATAGTCGGGGATGGTAGCAATGACCATATCCTCCAGCTTGCGGCGCATCTTCTCAGGATCCGGGTAGAACCGTTTGAGGATGCCCGGCGCCGCCGCTTGCGCATAGTCGGCCGCGACCTTCACGAACCAGTTGTCCACCTTGATGCTTGCGAGCCCGGCGCCTTCCTTGGACACTTCGCTCTTTGCCATCGTCATGGCATATTGAACACCTCGGCCGATGATCGCACGAAGTTGCGCCACAAGCTCGGCTTCCTCCTGCGCATTGAGCAGCGCGGCCCGGCTGTTGAGGAACCGCACCAGGAAACCCGCCACCACGCCGCCCACGATCGTCGCTGCGCCGCCTATCCAGTCAATGACGGCTACCGCCGTGGGCCGCACGTCCACGGTGCTCTGCGCCCACGCTGCGCCGCCTAGCAGCACCATCGCCACCAGGAACGTCAATCCCCATCTCAGTCTCATGTTCATCTTTCAATCTCGGGTTGAGGAATAATAAAACCGCCGCTCATGATGTGGCGAATGCGGCAAGAGACACAGCCGCATTGCACCTGCTTGCCGACGCGGCCGTGAGCTTCAAAAGTCAGAGCCCATATTGCGGCGAGTTGCTCGGCCGATAGAGTTTCTGGAGGCTCTACCATCCGAACCATGCCAGCATGCGTGCCATGATCCCAGGCGCGGCCGGTAGCGGCGCAGGCACCGGCGGCCGATCTATCATCACCTGGTGCTCGCTGGCCGCCTCCAGCTCGGCGATGGCCTTGACGATGGCCACGGTCCCGCATTGCTGGCTTACCGCGGTGGCGCTGTAGCGGCCATCGGCGACATACTTGCCCGCCTGGTACTGCGTCGTGAAGCTCCACAGGTAGGGCGAGTTCACGGCCTTGGCGACATAGCCGAACCCGTTATAGCGCTCCCACTCGTAGAGACACCGCTCGATTTCCCAAGTGGGCACGCTCTGTAGGCTGTGCGGCGGCATCGTGATCGCGTCGCGCGCGCTCTGCTCCCACGTGAACGGAGGCGAGCCCGAGGCCGGCCGACCGGCAGGAACGTGCGTGGTGCGCGCCGTCAGCGGATCGCCGTTGTGGAGATGTCCTTTCCAACTCTGGCCGCTCTCAAGGCTGTGAACCGCAGCTACCCACGTCCACGGCATACCCGGTGCGACAGCGGCGGCCGAGACGTACCTCGCCTTGCTCTCGAGCGCGCGTTGCGCAATGAGCGCGGCGGCCTGTCGCCGCTCCGGCCGCGTGCGCGCGGAGCGCCAGAGGTTGCCGTAGCCGACGTGACTTTGTTCATAGTTCATCGGCTGGTGTCACCCTTGTCGCGTGTCGTCACGGCCCCAATTCCCCACCCACGTTCAACACGTTGGGTAAGAAAGTCAATGTCCTTCCTCATGGCGGTACGTGTCTCGCTGTTGACCGCGTTGACGACATAGGTAATTGCGCCGACCGATGCACCGAATAGCGAGACCGCCCCGACAGCGACGCCGATGCCGACCGACACGGCGCGTACCCAGTCCGTGGGTTTGTGAAGTTCCTGACGCGCGGTAAGACTGGTCAGCGCGGTGACGACGGCATCCAACTTGCTGTCGAGCCCGGTCATGGCCTCGCCCAGGTTGTTCACGCTGCGCTCGACGTGGATTAGCCGGTTGCGCTGTTCCATCACCTCCAGTTTGAGGCTTTGGGTATCGTGCTTTGTCGCCGTAGGCTGTGCCGCTGCGCCAGGCATGTAGCCGACCCCTCCGAACCGCATAAAATAAAGCCCTGTAATATGTTGAATTACAGGGCTTTACCTTTGTTCCCTTATTCGTGCAAGTCGCCATCCGTGGGTGCGGCTTGTGGCGCTGCAAGCTGGGCGCGCACCTCGGTGAGTTCCTTGCTCATATCATCGATCGTGCGGCGAGCCGCAGCGAGATCGGCTTGCAGCATGACCACGCTGTTCAAGGCATTGTCACGCTGACCTTGCATTGCGCTAATCATATCCTGGGCGCGTTGAAGTTCTTGGTTCATGCATTCACACCTTTTATAACAACGAAGTTAATTACGATTGCTTCACCCAATGCACCTGCTGTTGTATTAGTCACCTCAATAGTACAAGTTCCCGCTGATCCACTTTTTACTGCAACTCTATATGCGCCCGCTGTTCCGGCTGATCCATGTACCGCATGCACAACATCAAATGTTCCGATGTTGCTATTTGTCAACACAAAGCTCACTGCTGTCGCCGCATTTAGCGAAGCGTTATTCATCGTGATCGCGCCGCACACTTTATCGAGCGTCACGCCGGTAGATTTGTTCGTCGCCTGGGTGATAGCTCCACCCGCGCCAGTGCCATAGCCAAGGCCGCCGAGCGGCGATGATGCGGTGACGGTTCCGGTTGGCCCGATACGTAAGCGCTCCGTCACGGCCGCCGCGCCGTCCGCCGTAGTGGAGAAAGCAAGCGCTGTCGGCATGTCGTTCGTGCCCGGCGTGCCCGACACAAGGGCCTGGATCAACGCGGCCGGAATGAACTGAGTGCCGTCCGAACCAGAGAACCGCAGATTTCCGAGCACGTCACCATTCTGGACAATGGTGTGCGTGCCCACCGTGGCGCCACGACTTTTATTGATTTCGTAAGCCGAGCCGTTAGCGTCCGCCGTCCAACGTGTGTTGGACATGCCAATGGCCTGACCGGAAATGCCGTGAAGTTGAAGTCTAGATGTCCCCCCACTTTGAGCGGCCGCAATGGCGGCCGTATGCCCGATCGAGACATTGGGCGAAGGGATGACAATGGCGCCGGATCCCTTGGCGCTGATGCTCATGTTGATATTGGTGTCTGATCCCTCGACACCGAGCAGCGCGGGATTGCCTGTTGTCCCGCCTGTAAGCAGCATTCGGTTGACCATCGTCGCACCGGCCGCAGCGGCGAACGAAGGAAACAGAAATGCGCCATCATCTCTGATATAGGACAATTGCGCGCTGCTTGTAATACTCACGGGTACGCCGTCCTCGGTTTGCAAACCGAATACAATATTATTAACGGCTTTGTTGCCTGTCGTGCGCCATCCACCTGGGCCAGCATGACAACTATAGAACATGCAGGCATGCACTAAATCTTGTGCATCTGCATCATTGCCGATAAGATCAATACCTATGCCTGTGGTTGCTGTAATGCGAGACACAGCGAGCCCGATAAAGACATTATCGTCGGCATCGTTTATTTCAAACGCAGTACCGTCACCGTGCGTGACATGCATTTGACTGAAGCGACAAAACACCGTCCGATTACCACCAGCTCCGGCCGGCTCGCCAGAGATCACAACGCCTTTTGCAGTTGCTCCAGCGTTCACCCAAATATTTTCAAAGGCGCATTGATATACATAATTCAAACCGGCGAACCCGGTTTCGCAAATCGTCTCAAGTTGATTGATCGTTCCTCCAACGCATACAATATTGCGGAATATACTATTCTCAATCATCTTGACGCGTAACACACGCGACGCAATGCCGTTGCCAGCTAAGGCAAAGTTTTCAACTCGGCAACCTGTGATCGTAGATGTTGCGGCTGATGCCGAACCCACCGTCAACAGAGTTGCGGCCCCACTCCGCGCTTTTAAAACGGTCCCGGTTTGATCAGAACTGCCGCCGAACATTCGGCCAGAAGAAACACCGACTAGCGCAACGGCACTACTATCTAGTACAAGATCAGTGACGGAATAAACCTTGGCATCGAAAAGAACAACGCCACCGCCGGCCGCTTCCATCGCATTAATTGCGGCTTGAATTGCCGCAGTGTCATTGGTGACGCCGTCACCAACAGCCCCGTAGTTCTTGACGTGGCCGTACAAGACGCCAAGATGATCTCTAATAGTTCTAGATACTAATGCCCCTTCTGTGGTAACGAGCGCTAGACTGATGTCCAGATCATCGGGACCATCGCTTTCGGACATGGTGCCGATGCCGACATAGCGCCAAGTGCGCGTAAAGCTCCCCTTGGTCGCCGTGATCTGGTAGGCACCGCCGGCCACATGAAAGAACGCATATCCCTCGCTGTCTGCCGACACCGGGTTACCCGTGGGCACCACGCCCGCGCGATCGCTAAACAAACTCGCGAGCGGCGTGCCTGATGTCTCTTCGCGCACTGTCACCGTAGCGCCGTTCTGGACGTTGCCCGCGTCGTCTACAATGTTCGCTTGCCAGCGTGCGAGTGCCATCTAATTGCCTTCCTGTCCGCGCCTGTCGCCTGTGGGGCCAACCTGCGTCACAAAGCTGATACCGTCAACGGCATAACCGGCCGCGCCGCCTAGACCGGCTGTCAAGCCCGAGAGCGCGTCACCTTGACCGGCGTTGCCGACAACACCAGGCGCGCCGCCCGTGCCGCCGTCGAAGTCCGTAGCGCCACCACCATCGCCGCCAGCGCCGCCAGCGTCCTGCGTGCCCACTTCGCCCGGTGATGGGCTTGACGTGCTGGTAGTGACATCGCCGCCGATGCCGCCTACGACACCCGCACCGCCACCTCCACCGCCACCGCGATAAGCACCGCCACCGCCGCCACCTCCACCGCCGTAGACTTTGCCGTCCTCGTCAGTCAGGTTGATGGGTACGCGCGTGTAAAGCGCCGTGCCGCCCTGGAACCCATTGAGCGGCGCACCGTCGTTAGATCCCGATGCGTTGCCGCCCACACCGCCCGTACCACCAGCGCCGCGTATGTCGCCGAGCACCACAATGTTGATTGTGATGCCGGCCGGCCAATCGCCCAGGTCGAAGCTCGGTTGCGCCGAGCTGGCCGAGCCAACGACAACGTTTGTCTCAAGCGTGACGGTAAGCGTGATCTCAGGGCTTTCGTCGCCTGTAACCTCGGGATAGATGCTGTCGTGCATCTCCCTTATGTTGACGTTGTTTATCGAGCTGTCGATTGTGATTGCCCGGTTGAGCAGGTCACCCGGATCGATGGTGCGGAACAGCATCTCATCCGCTGTCACCTCAAACCGATCGGACATTGGATTGAGCCGCGTGATCTGGATAGGCGCATCCGATGCTAGCCCAGTCTCATCCTGGATTGACCAGCTCGTCAGCCGATAGCCGCCGCCGAGCGTTGGGTTCTCGGGACCATGCCGGAACAGGTTGAAGGTAAAACGCCGAGGTGGATCGCGGAACCGGCCGAGGATGATATCGTTGAGCCGCACGGCCACGGTGCGCGCACCAAACGGTATCCAGCGCGAGAAGATTTTCTTAATCATCGGCGTACCGTAGGCTAGCTCGGCGTCGCCATCGATCGTCAATACCGCACTGCGAAAGTTGCGTTCCTCATCGATCGGCGCGAGCGGATCCCGCTGGCCGAAATAGGTCAACACCTGGGTAAGCCGCGTGTTGGGCTGCTCGGTTATCGAGAGCGTGCCCTCAAGCGTGTTGTCCTCGCCGAACACCTCGGCCACGGTGGAGATCCCGCGCAGCACTTGCAACCTGATTTGCTCGGTCAGCGGCTCCCACCACACCGCAAGCGCGGCCTGCTCGATCATTTCGGACACAAGCTTGCTCACGTCGGTAGGCTCGGCGATGTTGGCGCTGTAAACCTGTTGAAGGTAAGTGGCCGTCTCGGTCTGCCACGCGGCGAGCGGTATGAACGCATCGTCCACTCCGGCGTAGTTCACCAGCAAGTCGCGGATGATATCGGCCACATCCTCGCCCACATAACGCAACACCAGCTGGGCACGCGATCCAGCGGCGTGGCTGTCGGCATCCGTCCCGAGTTGGGCGCGCGCCGTGATCGTCACCACCTCGCTGCCGCTCACGCGGGTGAACGCCACGATCTCGCTACCGCTCAAAGCGATGTAGCCGCTGGTGGGGTAATCCTGATCCCCGATGCCGACAGGGGACAGTGTGAAGCTGGTGTCATCCGCATCGATGCTGCCCACCAGGAACCCACGGCTCGCAAGCGGCGCTTGGCTGCGGTCACCATCGGCGAACTTCAAAATGTCCTGTGCCGTGATCGTGTAGGCACCGTTCTGTGGCGTTGGCCCGTTGGTGCTCTCGATCACGAAGTGCCGCGTTTCCATCTCAGCGAGGGTTTGACCTTCAAGCCCCTGGATCCAGCGGAGCGAGCGGCCTTGCAAACGCTGGCCGTACCGCGCGCGCCACTTGCCCCAAAAGGTTCCACTGTCGAACGCCTCGCCGTTGAAGATGTGGAGATGATCGCTAAACGTCACGTCGAGCCTTGCGCGCGTGCCCAGGTCCGAACCAAGCGAGATGGTCGAAGGGCTATAGCTGATGCCGGTCAGCGAGGGGATAGCCTCAACATCGGTCGGGGCATAGTCGCAATCATAGGTGAACCGGAACGTGGTGGTCTCGACAGGCGAGGCCGGGTCAAAGGTGTCAACGTCCAGCTCGATAAAAGTGAGAGCGCGCATTAGACGATACCGCCCATCTCAAAGTCCACGCTCATCATGCCGTTGGGCCGCTGGTTCGCGGGCTGCGGGTCATTCGTCAACCAGGCGTAGCCAACCTCGCGCGGATAGCTCGACGGGCGCCAGGCAAAAAAGAACGGGTTCTCTTGAGCTTGCAACAGGAAGGGTTCGAAATATGTCCGATACCAGTCCGGCATGAGGTTTTGCAGCTTCACCGCCGTTGCCGTCTTCTGATTGGTGATGATGCGGCCGAGGAAGTTGCCGCTCTCGCTGCGCGCGTTGATGACCTTGGCCGAGCGGCCGTAATTGATCGGCGTGTGGCCGACATAGATCCGGCGTTGCAGCACGAGCAGCGCACCGGCGTAGCATACCGCGATCGTGGGCGCGGCGTTGCCAGACTGGAGCCGCAACCGGATCGAGGCATAAGCAAATGGCGTGAAGCGGAACAGCGCGGGCCCATCATTGGGCAGGATCACCGGCGCCACCAGCTCCACCCATGTGTCAGGGCTGGCGTCCACGTCGAGCGCCTCGACGCTCACGGCAATCTGCGCGGTGAACAGGTTGTGCTTGGCGATGGCGATATAGTCGAGCGTGGCAATCCCAAGGTTCGTAACGGTCACATACTCATCAGCCTCGGGACTTGATAGCTCGCCCACCCATCGCAGGTTTGTAGACGGGTTCGCCATGTTCGAAGCTGGGAAACCGGCCGCAGCGGTCAACGCGCTGATGCTCAAGGTGGTGACGATGTTGTCATAACCGATAAGCGGGTTGTCGCCGGTGATGACACCGCCGCCAGATACGCTGTCCGTGATGACGAGATCTGACGAGATTACAATGCTCATCTCGACACCTCGATTTTGTAGCCGTCGCGGCCGGCCTGGTTGATCAAGTCGATAAGCCCCACTACTTGCTCACGCCCGAAGCTCTGGCCTTCAAGGTTCACGTAAAGCCCTTGCTGTGGAGTGGCGGCCGCGCTCCCACCGCTCGCGGCCGTCGAGCCGCTCGACGCGGATCCGCCACCGCCACCAGAGGAAGACTTAGACGTGCTGCGGATGTTGGCCACCTGGGCGAGGCCGGCCGCGACAACGGCAGCCGCAGCGGCGAAGTTGAATGGAGGCGGGTACGCGGCGAGCGCCTTCGTGGCACCCTCGAAGGTGTTGATCAACGCCGACGCGATGGCCACGGCCTTGGAATTGGCAAACACCTTTTCCAGGTTGCCCGCGATGTTCGATGCCATGCTCGCATAGGCGCCCACCGCCGTCAGCGTGGCTTTCTCCATTGCCCGGCCGTAGGTTTCCGCATCGATCGCGCCAGCCTGCAACAGCCTGTTGAGCTTCTCTTGCTGAGTAATCATCAGCTCTTCGGGCGTGGAGGTGTCCTGAATTATCTTCAGGCCCTCGCGCCGCAAGGTGTTGTAACGGTCCAACTCCTGGTTCATTTGCTTTTGGGCGGCAAGCTCGGCGGCTTTAGCTGCGGCTTTTTCTTCGTCCGTCTTTTTGATGTCGGGGAGCTTGTCTGTCGATGGCGCCACATTTGGCCCCATCGCGCCGCTTGTCGTGCGGTCAAGCTCACCTTGAGCGATAGCGAGTTGCTGGTTGATCGCGTCGAGCTGCCCCTTTCGCGTCTTGACGATGTTCTCCAGCCCCACGGCGCCCGGTTGCTTGGCAAGCCGTTCCTCTGCATCGGACAGGGCATTCGTGGCATCAGTGGCCTTCGTGGTCAGGCTCTCGACGGCCTGCGCGGCCGTAGTGGTGAACGCGCTTTTGATCGCCTCGCTGATGCCCTGGATTGAGACGATCACCACCCGCGCCACATCGACAAGGCCGAGCAGCAATGGCGTGACCAGGATCACCGCGTTTTTCAGCGTAACACCAAAGGCTTCCGAGCTTTCATCCACGGCTACCGTGAGCAAACGGATTGCCTCGGCGAAGTCGGTTCCAACTTTGACGGAAGCGCCAGACATCACCAGACCAAGGCCGGCGGCCTCGGCTGACATCTTGGTAATGCCCGCGCTACCATTCGACAACAAACGGGTAAGCTGTTCTGTATTTGCACCGAATGCCGCGTTTGCCAACTCGCTGCGCTTGGCCTCGGTTGTCAATTCATTGTAATGATCGGCCAGCAATTTAAGCGCCGCTACAACATCGGTTGTGCTGCGCAATGTCGTCAGGAACGCCGCATCATTTTCTTTGAGCTTATCTACAAGCTCGCCGCTTCCGTCATGCGCTTCCTTGAGCCGATCTTTGAACGTCTTCAACGTCTCGTTGAATGCCTCATGATCGAGCCCGGCTTGCCGCGCGACATGGCCGAGTTCTTGCAACTGCGTCGAGGTCACGCCGATATCGTCGGCCGTTTTGGCGAGGTCGTGCAAGCTGTCGGCGACCTTGACGATACCAGCGATTGTGAAGCCGGCGCCGATCGCGGCTATCCCGCCCTTGAGCGCCGTGCCGATCAGGCCGCCGACATTGGTTGCCGTGGCCGCAAGCGACTTGATGGTGTCCTCGGCCTTGCCCACGCCCTTGACGAAGTCGGCAGCATCGAAGCCGAGCCGAACGCGCAACGCACCAATTTCGCTTTCAGCCATCGCCATATGCCTCGTAGTAGATATCGGCTACGTCATCCTCTGACATGCCGCCGCAGTATTCCGGCGAGGGTTTCAGATGATCGAGCCACCACCATATTTCTATAGGCTGCATTGACCAAAAATCCGAACGGATTACGCGGCTTGTGCAGACTAGCGCTTGATATGCGCCCCTGACGGTTTTTCCTTGTTGCGCCCGCGAGGCGCGCGGGCGTTTCCCCTTGCTGGTGCCTCGACGGTATCGGCCGCAGCCGCAGCAAACACGGAAGGCGGTATCATCATCACGAGCAGCGTTTCGACGGCCCGGCGGATCTGGGAAGACAAGTCCCCCGCGAACATGCCGGCATAAACCTCATCGTCGCTCACGCTCGCGCCAGCATAGCGAAGGATATCCCCATAGGTGCGCGACAACGTAGTTAGCGAAAGCTTTTTACTGTTTACCGCGTCAGCAAGATCTTGAAACGTGAAGTATTCTTCAATGATGGCAATAGCACCGAGAATACGATTTGGCGGGATAGTGTAAGTCTGATCTCCCCAATCAAGTTCGACTTGTTTAAATATCACTTCCCTATCACTTTCTGTATTTCAGACCATAATTCATTTTTGACATCGCTAAGCAATTGATCCTTGCCCGCGTCCCATGCCGGCCGCATGAATGGTTGGGCAGGAAGGTTGGACGTACCGAACTCTTGCAAAGTGGCTTGAGGTAGCGCACCCGCTCCGGCGTATATGTTGACGTTGTCACCCTCACCACGAGCTAGCAAGTATTGTCGGCGAGATAACCTTGTCGATACTTTGATAGAACGCTTTAACTTACCGGACCGTCGAGGGGCAAGCGACCGCGCTTTGTCGGCGATCGGCGCAAGCACCTTCCGGCCGACCCGCTGGAGCGTGCTGCGCTGCACGCCCTTTGGAAGCTCTCTAAATTTGGCTTGCAGCTCGGCAAGCCCCTCGATCCTGAATTCGTCCATGGGTGTTGACCTAGGCCGGGCTACCAGGCGTGTAGGTGATCGTTCCACTGCTGTTGAGCGTCGCCTCAAACGTCATGGCGTCTTTGTAGCTCGCCGTTTCCTTGAAGCTGGCCATGAAGAACGTTCCCGTCAGCGTCGCGCCATCAGGGAAAATGAGCGTCAAGGCTTGCATGCGGTTTGTCGAGGACGCGCCCGCGAACCAATCGTTCTTGAGCCGCGCGTTCTTGGTCACGCCGTTGAGCGTAATGTTCACCTGGTTCTCAGCCGGCAGGCTGAGCAGCGTGCGCCATCCGTCGTTTTCATCGCTGGTGATGTCGATGGGCTCGCCGTTAAGTTCGATACCCTTCTCGCGCACACCAGGAATTTCTACCTGCGGGCTATCATCGCCCCACAGGAACGTCACTTGCCTGCCTGCAACTGCGACCATCTTAGATGCTCCTGCTCAAAACGATGAAATCCATGGAAACCCTATACTCGTACGCGGCTTGATTTGCACCACCCTCGCGCAAATCGCGCACCACGTCGAGCGAGATATAGGGGAAGTTGGCGTCCTCATAACCCGAGATCTGGGCGCGCACCTCGCGCGCTACTGCCGTGGCGGCCGAGAAGCTGCTTGCCCAGGTGTCAATTTGGACGCGCACTTCGTCAAGCCCCACCTCGCCCTCATCGGCATAGAGCGGCCCGCCGGATACCTTGTTGAGCGTCACGGCCGGCAACGCGGCGGCCTGCTCGCGCGATCCCCAATTCATCCGGGTGCCCACCAGGGCAACAAGCGGAGTGCTCGCCTCCAGCAACGCTAGCAACAGTTCTTCCATTTACGTGGTCTCCACCGCCGCGATGTCGTCGCGCGCAACCGTGTCAATCTCGATCCAGCGGCGGCGCTGCTTCTCGCGAACGCCGGTGATGTTGAAGGTGCGGCCGTCGAATATGATGCGGTCAAGGGGATTGAGCGTTGCGAGCGTGGGGCTGTAGCGGACCGTGAACCGCGTCGAGAGTTGCGCGCCCACCTCCAGCGCGCGGAACGCCTCACCGGCGGACACGTCGGCGCGCTGTGCCTTGCGCTGTGCCAACGTCGTCCATGTCTCCACACCCTCACCGAGCCCGTTACGTTCGATCGTGACGCGCTGCAAGGTAATGACGCTCGTGAGTATCGCCGCTCCAGTCATCGAGCCACCTCAGGCTTACCGCTTTTATATTGAATGAATTCCAATGTGATTGTGGTGACATCGTTCATGCGCTGATTAATGGCAATCGCACGAACACCTCGAACCTTGCGGCCTTCCTGATCACGCACCACGAAAAGGTTGCCTTCCTTTTCAACACGCAGATCGCAAAGCACTTCCGTCATAGCCCTACCGCCTCGGCACAGAAACCATTTTCCATTTCCGCCCGAGAGTATTGGCACCAGGCGAGCCGCGCCGCCCACGCCGATCTATCGGGGAATGCTAGTCTGTCAGTTGGCACAATATCATGAGCCGCGATATCCCACACCATGCTGCCTGGATCCATGGCCACGGTTGCGCGGCCGGCGAGCACCGCGTCCACGCCGCTGTTGCTGTTGAAGGTCACCACCAATCCGGCGCCGTCGAGCACCTCGGCGAGGCTACCGCGCGCCTCCTTCATCCCGTGGAGATCTCGCGAGCCCCGCGCGCCTGGGTGCGGACGGAACCGCACCTCATATCCAGCCGCGCGGCAGCCCGCCGCCGCCGTCCGATACCAGTTCCCAATGTTGACATGCTTCACGCTTTGGTCGCCGAGCACCTGTCCCATGATCACCGCCGGACCGCGCCGCGTCGAGAAGTCCCCCCATGGCTGGACAGCGATATCCATCTCGGCGAACCGCTCGGCACCGACACCCGGCGGGATGACGAACCGACCGCGCCCGTTGAGCCCACCGCCAAAGCTGACCGAGGTCATAGCGAAGCGGTCGCCGAGATAGCCGCGTTCCAGAATGCACACCTCGCCGCCGGCCGCGTGCTGTTGGCCGATGGCCACCTTGTTGCGCACGCCCCACATCACAACGAGATCGGCCGGCGCATAGCTCGTGCTGACAAGCACCTTCCACCCACGCCGCGCCAATCCCTTGGCGAAGGATCCCCCGAAGCTGGCGTGATGCGGCAAGCTCTCGTTGGCGATGATTACCGCTTTACGCTGCATTCTTGAAAGCCTTGATTGCGCTGTTGGGATTACAGTTGATCACCTCGATCCCTGCTCGCTCATAGTGTCGCGCCACCCGAGTGAAGCTATCCACCACCTCGCGTACGGACTTACGGGGGAACGGCTTGTCATCAAAAAAATAGCTGTAGGGCTGGTGGAAGTCATAGCCGTAGAGATAGATGCGCTCGGCGCCGAGCGCGGCGGCAAGGTTGATGGCCACATACCCTGAGCAACCCGGCGTGGTGCCTGGTCCGCTCGACAACGTCGCGCCGTCGAGCATCGGCATTGCCTGAGCAACCCGCCGCCACAGCTGGACGCGCCAGCCCTCGAAGTGGTGGAAATTCTTGTGATAGGTGCAAATGTGCAACTCGGTCGAACTGGGCAAGCGGGTGATGCGCTCGCGAGCGGCGCGGGCGTAGTTGTGATCGAGGGTGAACCAGGCATGGCACGGCTTGAGCAAGCCGGCATCGTTCACGCCGATCACCAAACCGGGTAATTGTTCCGTGTCTAAATCTTTCGCCGATGGGCCACCACCAACAATACATGCAATCATAAATTCCGCTTCCAACGCCTTTTAGGTTCTGCAATCTTCGCCGCAGCACGCAATCTACACGGTCGCGACCATTCACCGCCGGATGTCAAACCCATATCCATAAAACCTGATGCACGTAAAGATGTACCTGGTTCGTCTTGAAGTGTATATGTCCAGATTTCTTTATAACCTAAAGCTTTTGCTGCACGCGCAAGTGCCCCATAAATCATAGAGCATGCATTTTCATGACCTTCTGTTGCACATCGACTAATTACAATCTTCGCCTCATGTTGCCATACTCTAGAAGGATTACCAGCGACACCAACACCAACAATTACACCATCAGAAATACAAGAGACAGCAAATAAACCGCCTTGTAAATCTGGTAAATGCCTATGCCATTGTTTGACAATTTTACAAGCTGCTTTGACAGTGCATGGATAAAGTTGCATATTATTGCCACACCTGCTCCGCGAACCGCAGGCCGAGGCCGAGCCGCCGCGCCATGCTCTCAAGCAATAGCCGCTCGGCTATATAGTCGTGATTGCCTTCCTTGGTGGCGCCGGCCTTGTAGCCGTCCATTCCCCAAAAGCCGCCATGCGCCTGATAGGTGGGCGAGAACGCGGCGTCAGGGGCGAGCGCGACACCGGCGGCGATGTTGTCGAAACCCACCAGGATGAGTTCGCCGCCGGGCGCCGCGTTCTCCATTGCCCAGCACGCCGCAATACCGCCGCGCGTGAGTTCCCAGTTCCCCGTCTCGCCGCAGCCCTCGATACCGGCCGCACGGCCTTCCTGGTCAATCCAGCGGCTATGCTGCTCGACGGTAATAGAGCGCTCGGGCAACGTCGAGAACGTCCCGCGCGGGCAATTGAGAATGGACGCTACCCACGCCTCGGCCGGCATGCGGCGATTATGCTCGCGCCATTGCTTGATTATCTTGGGATGCGTTTCGATTATGCCGACGTCGTAGCGCTCGCCGTAATCGGCCGGATCCTGCCAATCCCAATTCCACATGCGCACGACGCGATCGGCCGTGTCTATGCGGGTTCCCCAACCTCGGCCCTCGGGAGATCGACCGTGGCCGATGATAGCCGTGGTTCCTGCCAAGCTTTGACGTGATTGAAGCCGTGCAAAGTTCCGTCTGTATTGCAATTGCTGCACGGATTGATCCCCTCGCGGCCCGCGAATAGCTGACGCCGCCGCTTGTGCATAGCTGGAGATGTCCAGATTTCCCAAAGATTTTGATGCACGAGGTTGCCGTAGCGGACGCGTTTCGACCAATCTTGCACACAAAGCAGCACGTCCCCATTCCAATCAACCGTCATCTGATAGGCCAGATAGTGACACGGCCGCTCCGGCTGTACCGCATCTTGCTTGCCCATCGTCACGGCTCCCGCGCGATTTGTGAGCTTCAAGCCAAAGCCATCTTCCTCGGTATGCCATCGATCGCGCAAGATATAACCGTCACCCTCGACAAGGCCGGCGCCGTCAAGCATCGCCTTGAACCTGAGCACCTGATGCGGCCCGTCATACATGCTCACGACGATGCAATCGAGGCCGAGGCGCGCGAGGTCGCGGGCGCCGTCCTCGGTCAGCCTGTCGCCGTTCGTCACCAACTCGACGCGCCAACCGTGGCCGCACAGCTCGGCGACGACGGCGAGGAATGCCGGATGCAACATCGGCTCGCCGAACCCGCACAGCACGACGGCACCCTTGAAGTCGAGGCCGAGCAGTTCCGTGCGGATCCGCTTGACCAGGCCGAGCGGCATGTGAAGCGCCTGGTTCGGGTAGGTCGCAGCGTCAATGCGCGGACAGAAGACGCAAGGGCGCTTGCTACCGGCGGAACGGTTGCAAAGCTCTGTCAGGTTGAGGTCAAGCCAGCTGGGCATGGGCGCCCCATCAGGGCCGCGCTGCACATCGTCAATGAAACCGGACTTACGCCGCAGGTTGGCTTTCGTCGCCTCGGTCAGCGCCATCACTTCACCAGCTTCCTGAAGATCATGAGGCCATCGTGCAACCCGCCGAGCGCATCCTCGCGGTAGCGGGCTTCAAGCAGCTGCAAGCGCGGCCAGTGCGAGAACGCCTCCACCGCGCCGCGAAAGCCGTTGATCGTCTTGAGCGCATAACGCTGCTCGCCAACCGGCAAGAAAGCTTGATGCACAACAAACAATCCGCCGTCCGCAAGCATGCCCATGCTGTTGTCGAGCGACGCAAGGAACTTCTCATATGGTTCTGCCACATACCAAAGCATTTGCGACCAAATGACGACATTGAATGCATGCTTAAACGCCGGAACAGGTTCGGATATGTCCCCATGAATGAATTGCATGCTTGGACGAATTGCAGCGGCCTGTTGCAATGCGGCTTTGCTGATATCCATTCCGCTCCACTTGCCGCCGCACTCGCTCCAAAGCTGGGCGAGTACATGACCGTGGCCACAGCCGATCTCCAGCCCCTCGACGCGCTCGCCGAGGTATTTGTTCAACCGGCCGATGAGGTGGGCACGCGCCCAACGATAATACGTCGCCCGCTCGCCGCTCGTGGCGCTCTGGCCCCACGGATCCGCATCGGTTTCGTAGAGCCGCTCGAAATCGCCGACAAATTGGAGCGAGCCGTTCTCAAGTTCTTGGAATACCGTCATAAACGCTCCAGAATTTCTGCATCAGCTCGATGCTGCCGCACGTCACCATGAAGTAGCCGCCGTCGAGCCCGGTCACGTTGCGCACAAGTACGCCGCGCGCGGCAAGCTGCTCGCATATGCCAGCCGGATCCGGGTGCTGCACCAGGACGCTATTGCCATGCAAGCCCCACGCGGGCAAGCCAGACATTTGAAACTGACGCCGCAGCCAATCGCGGCCGCCCATCACCTCGCTTGTCCAGCCTTCCACCTCAAGCCAGTTGTCCATAAGCACACGAGCGGTTGCCATGGACAGCGCGCCCACTTCGCCGCTCGGCCGGATCGCGTCGAGATAATTGAGCGTCGAGCGTGCGCCGACAGCATAGCCGAGGCGGATGCCGGCCGCGCCGAACGCCTTCGAGAAGGTCCGCAGCACGGTCAGGTTCTTGAACTGGGCATGGCCACCGATGGCGCTTTCGGCGCCAAACCCATGATAAGCCTCATCCACCGCCACCCAGGTATCGGGAAGCCGCTCGCAAATCTCGAAGATGTAGCCGCGCGGAAAGTATGTCGGAACTGGTTGCCCAGGGTTGACCAGCAACAAGAGATCGGCCGCCTGCTCACGGCAAGCCTCGACAACTTCTCTGACGCGCAATCTCTCATGCGGGTTCGGCTTGATCTTGATCAGCTCGACGCAGAAAGCGCGCGCGTAGAGTTCGAACATTGCGCAAGTCGGCCACAGCATTGCGACACGTTTGCTGGTGTGAAGCAACATGAGCGAGCGGATAAACTCTTCGATTCCCGCGCCCACCACCAGCTCGGTAGGTCGCACGTCGAGGAACTCGGCGAGCCGCTCATAGAACGCCGGGTAATCGGGATAGAGATGCCATGGCGTGTTGGCGATCGCGTCCAGCACCTTGGCGCGGATGCTTGTCGGCCACGCTTCCGGCCGCTCCAGCCGGTTGAGACGCATCGTGTGCGGCGGCATCTGGATCCGGCGCCGCTCGATCTCGGGAAGGTGGGCGAACATCAAAACCACCTGTTGAGGATGTAGGGGCTGATGAGGCTGTTGCGTGTGGTGAGGTTCTTGCCGAACACGGTCAAGTCGGCCGAGCCCGCCGTATCGTACATATCGGCCACGGCGAACAACAACGCGTGCGTGATGTCGGCAGGTACATCAGCGCTTGCCCAGCCCGCTGTAAACGTGATCGTCACCGGCGCCGCAGCGTAGACATTGGCGGATGGCCACACGCCGCCGAGCGGGGGATAAAGGAAACCTCCCGCGTCGCCGGTCAAGTTCTCCTGCCAATCATCGCCGGCCGGCGAGACGCTCGACGTGGGACCGTGGAGCGTTTGCGCCGCGCCCAGGCTGTCGCGGTAAACGATGCTCTCGACGGCCGAGCACTTCCCGCGCGGCAACCAAATCTCGCCGCACACATCGCGCGGGAAGTCGCCGAGGATCCACATATGCGATCGGCTGTAGATGGTGCGCTTCGTCGCACCCTCGGCCCACTCTATGGCGGCACGGCTATAAAGCTCGATAATCGTGTCGAAATCGTCGCTGTCTTCCCGCAGGTGGGCTTTGACGAGATCGAGGCTTAGCGGGAACGGCGAGGTATCAAGCGGCGATACTGCGGTTGGCGACTTGGGCGAGAGCATGGGCGAAATCCATTCTTGGGAAGCAGGTAAGCGCCGAGCCCGGCGAGGCATTCACGATTTGGATATGGGACGGTAGCTTCTTCGCCGCCGTTTCAAAAGCTCGGATGAAACTGACATAGCTTTGTGTATTGCGCAAGGGCGGTTTATGGGCACCAAAGAAATGAGCACCCTTGGCGTTGCTCATGTCGAAGCCCACCAGGATGATACTGCGCGCGCCGAGCAACAGCGCGAGGTTGACGCCCTGGAAACCGCTGTTGCCGCCGTAATGAATGCAGTTGGGGGACAGGCTAAAGCCCGGTAGATCGTCGCCAAAGATGAGGTTGAGGCCGTAAGCCGCCTGCTCGCGCACCTTGTCGTTATGCCGGAAGCGGCTTGGGCGGCCGATCGATGACCAGCGCTCACCGGCGAAATCGCGGGCGCCCGCACGGTCGCGCCACCACGAGGCGTCACATGCGTAGAGCACATCGGCGAGCGGGAGACGTTTGTAGGCGTCATTGACGGCCACAACCGGCAACCCGCTCGCCGCTATGGCTGCCGCCACTTCGCCCGTCAGCGAGGGACCAGAGGCGGCCACCACGCACGCTGACCAGTTAGCGCGAGGATTTACCTCGGCCACCTGTGCTTGTGAGGGTACGAGCGGGTTCGGGCGTTGGCGTGGGGCTTGCGGCCTGTTCCTTGTGCTCGAAGTCGGGAAATACCGTGGGCGCCGCTACGGCAGCCTCCAGCGGTGCGGGTGATGCGTCGCGCTCAATCTCGCCAGCACCATCGGCCCGTGCGCATTTGGCGTGGGCGAGCGAGATTTTACGCGGGATAGCATATTCCCCCGCATACAATACACCTTTCGGCCCAATCCAGTCTTTCTTGAGAATTAGCTTCATTGTCTCGCCTCGTTGCAAGTAAGTGCCCACCAAGCAATTAGGCTGCTTGGTGGGCGATAGACTGGTAAGTCTTACAATCGTTGGCGGTTATTACTGGATCGTGCGAATGAACTTGGCTGCGTCGTTATTGAGGACGATACCACCTTCACGACGACGCACATAGAAGCGAACGAAGCCAATATTGGTTACGTTGTCCCTGGTGATACGCAGGCCGACGCGGTCAACAAGCAGGTAGGCCCGGCGCCATGCCCCAAAACCGATGGGGAAGTTGTTCGCCGCGATGTCGGGCATTTGCTCCCAAGTCTCGACGGGATAGCCGAGCAGCATAGCCGGCTGGCCAGCCTGCAAGCCCGGCTGCCAATGATACTGGCCCGTGGTGTCCTTGAGCTTGCGCACGCTGGCCGTGGTCAAGCTGTTCATGATCCACTGAGCCTCGGACCGATAGGCGCTGTTGAGCGCATAGACGGTATCGATAAGCGTATCGGCGCGGATGCCGGGCGATGCCGGGCTGTCGTCCGCATCGGTATCGCTGACGATATACTGGTAAGCCGCAGCCGCGCGCAGGGGCGAGGCGAAGTCCGCAGTCAGCACCGGCGTGGTATTCAACATACCCGTGGGCTTGCTGGATCCGTTGCCGCTGATGACGGCCGCGCCTTCCTGCAAGGCGAACTCCTGAGCCACTTCGTCAGTCAACCAAGCCTCGACGTTGAAGAAGATGTCGTCCAAGCTCCATTCGCTGACCTGCGGGTAAGCATACAGCTCGCCGTGGGTTGGCACCACCTCGCGCAGCGTGGGCGTATCGGTTGCCACGCGGCTCCCGGTCTCACCCACCCAGCCGCTGGACGCGCCGCGCAGCGACACGAGTTCCTTATAGTCCGACGTGCCGACCTGGACGACCTTTACCAAGCGACGCACCGGCGAGAATTTGAGCTCAAGCTGTTCGATCGTGCGGCTGATTTCCTCAGGAACAGCATAGCCGCCGGCCGAAGGGGTGCCGATGGTGATGTCCTTGTGTTCCATCCGCGCCTTGTGGGCGAGCTGCTCCATTTTCTGTTCGTAGCCAGAGTTCTGGCCCTTGCTGCGGATCCACCCGTTGAATGCGGACTTGTACTCATCATTGAGCACATCGGCCGCCGTCTTCTTCGGGTTGCTGGCGCGCGCTTCGAGCAGCTCCAGACGATTGCGCTGGAATTCCATCTCGCGCTCAAGAGAGGTTTTCAGGCCATCGAACTTGACGATATCCTTGTCGATCTTGCCGAGCTTGATTTCCAGCTCCGCGACTTCGGACTTGTTGCCCTTCTCCAGCGCCGCAATGCGCTTATCGTTGGTTTCCTTGTAAGCCTCGTAGGCCGTGCCGATCTTGTCGATAGCCTCGTTGATCTCGGCGAGCGTGGTCATGCTTGGTCCTTTATCGGCGCCAAAAGGGCACCGCAATAGTGTCGGTTGCTGGTTTTGTCTCGGCAGTGAATGCCTTGAGCAATTTATTGATCTTCACTTCGCCAAGATCCAGCATCGCACCGGACTTGCCGTCTTTCTCGGTCTCCAGCATCGCACCGGATCCAAGCATCTTGGAAACCATATCGCGCGCCGCTGCTTTTGAAAAGCCGCCTTTGCGCAACATGCTTTCTGTCTCTTTGCTCGACGGAACATAAGTCCCATCGGACGTTAGGCGCGACTTGACAGCGGAGACTTGCGCCAGCGGGTTCGCGGCCATGGATACGAGCGACACCTCGACAAGGTCAAGTTCCTTGAGGACGCGGTGAACGCCGTTTTCCTCATCGTCCACCCAATCGCTGTCGAGGGTGCGAAAACCGATCGAGAGGCCGCGCAATGCCTTCATTTTAAGCAGGGTGCGCATTTCGTTGCCAAGCTGTGTGTCGGCGAGTTCACCCTTGACCGCGAGCCCACGCTTATCCTCTTCCATGCTTACCCACGCTCCAGCTACCTGGTCCGGCCGGTGCATCCAGAACATAAGCGGCATGGTGCCCTCGGCCCGGTGCTCGGCGAGGGAAGCCTTGAAGGCGCCAGGCGCAATGACATCGCCCACGAGATCCATGTTGTTAAACACGGACCCGTAGCCTTCGAACTCGCGATCGTTGAGCGCCTTGATTTCGAGCTTAAGGTTGAGCGTTTGCATCCGCATTGTCGTCCCCCGTGTCTGTCGTGTCCGTAGGCGTGGGCGGCTTGCTGCCTGGTGGCGTGGCGCCCTGACCGCTCGGCCCCTGTCGCCAATATTCGTTGCCGCCATCGGACGGCTTAATCGGGTTCATGTCCTCGTGCTGGCGCCAGTCATTGGCCGAGATCACACCGGCTTGCCGTTGGATGTTGAGCCCTTCCTGACGTGACTTGAAGTCGCCGCGCAAGATGGCGTCAAGGTTGAACCTGATAATGATGCCGCCGTTGCGGTCATCCTGGGTAAGCAGTGACTTTTCCATGGCGCATTCAAACATACGCGCATAGGGCAGCACGACGTTAATAACAAAATCGAGGGTCTGTTGTTCGACATTATTGAACGTGCCCTTGGACAAGTCGCCGACCATATGCACGGGAACGCCGAAAGCCGCCGCGATGACTGTGCGCTGATATTGCCGCGTCAGGACATATTGCGCTTTCTCGTTATCGATGGCGGCCGAGTTGTCCACCTCAATCCCTTTGGGCAAGAGAGCAGCCGTGAACCGGCCGTGCTTGCTGTAGACATCCTGCCACCCTTGAACGAATTTGTTGCGATCTTCCTCGTTTTTGTAGCCCTGGGCACCCTCGGCGAACTTGAAGATGATCGAGGGTAGCGCCGTATTGCCGAATACCGCGGCGCCCATCCGCTCGGCCTGGATCTCCAGCGCGATCGCCTCGCGGATGTCGTAGACGACGCTATCGCCCTTGAGGCTATCGCGGGCAGGGCCGCGAGCGTGCAAGATCTGGAATGGCGATAGCTGTTGAAACTCACCGGACGGCGTCGAGGTTTCGTAAATGACATTCCAGTCAGGTTCCTGCCTGACGTTGACCTGACCAGGATTAAGCGGAAGCAATTGGCGAATGGGGCCAGTACTACCGCGAGATTTGACGCAAAAGAAGTTGCCCCATCTGACAAGTTGTGACGTTGCATCAAGCCAAAACTGATTGCTGTCTTGCCAATCATTCGGGCTGGCTAGCAGCTTTGCTACCGGATGGTTCGGCTGCGGTTCCTTCTTTGCTTGCCCACCGCTCTCTGTCTTACGTAATACTTGAATGGGAAGCGTCGAGATGCGCCGCGAGATGGCCGTAACGATGGCGACGATAGTCGGCGATTGCATGCAATTCTCTGGCGTGATGCTGATGCCGGCCGCCGACTTGAACAGCTGGTCCCGCGCCATGATGACTTGATCGATGGTCAAGCCCTCGGCGGCCTTAGCCCCGTCGAGCGGCGCGGGCGAGCCCCACGTTAGATTGATCGGCCCCAACCTCATCGAACTGTCGCCTCGCCCTCAACGAAATAGCCGTCATCCGCAATCATCGCACCCGCCACAGCCCGCGCCATAGCCAGCGCCACCATCCCGTCAATGCGCCCGTTGCTTTTGCCCTTGTCGAGCTTGCGGTTTTCCGCCGGATCGCTGGTCACGACAGCATTTGCAGCGCACATCGTCAACACCGGATGCATGCCATGGCGAAACTTGGAATTGAGCAAATCACTCTCGAAGGTGCGGAGCGCGGGCGTCATAGATTGAAAGCCTTGCCCGAATTCGGTGAATTTCGCAAGCTGCTCTGTCTCTAAGCCAGCTTCGATAAGCCACGGCTTGAAATGTTTCCAATTCCATCGGTCAAAAGCAATGCCTTCCACCTCGGCATGCTCGAATAGCTTTGCCACCTGGATCGCAACCCACTGGTAATCCACTGTGCGGCCCGGCGTGACCTGCAAGAAACCTTGCTCCACCCAAAGCGGGTAGGAAACCTTGTCCTTCTCGGCCTTATCTTCGAGCCCGTCCTCGGGAAGCCAAAACGTCGGATAGACGTTCCAGCCGGCGCGGTCCTCGGCGATGATGACCAAGGCGCACAAGTCCGTTGTCGAAGACAGATCCAGGCCGGCGAAGATGCGCATGCCGTGCCATGTGGGCGTTGTCGGCTCGGCGCCGTTCTCGCTCCACACGCTCTCGCTACAGAAGGGCGAGCGCATTTGCACCCGCTGATTGAGGATCAGATTGCGGTAGGCAGGCTCGCGCGCCGGCATGCGCCGTGCCTTGTCGGCGTTGTCGAGCGCATCGCGCAGATTGCGGAAGTCGCCGAGCGCGGGGTTCGCCATGCGCACCGTTTCCTCGGCGAACGCGTCCACCTTGGTTTTCTTGCCACCCACCCACACGAAGCGCGGCGAGGTGTAGAGGCTGAGCGTCGTGCGCGGATCCACGCCGGTCGCCGCGTCATCGATCAAAACCGACAGGAGATCCGCATCCGTTGGCGCCTGCGTGCTGATGACGATCGAGAGCGGGGCGTCATGCGCGCCCATTGCCGTCTCCACGGCCTCGTACAGCTCGCTGGTGGGCCCCTTGACCTGCCCCAGCTCGTCATGCACGGCAAACACCGGCGACAGGCCGTAGGCCGTGCCTGCGTCGCTTGAGAGCGCACGGTACTCAGTACCCAGCTCTTTGAACTCCAGTTGCTTGGCGTGGTCGCGGATCGAGATGGCCTCGTTCATCGCAGGATTGAGCCTGATCATCCGCGCGGCGAGCTTGAACAGAAGGGCCGCCTGGTCCCGCGATTGCGCCGCGCTGACCAGCTGCGTGTTGGGCAACGCCTCTGGTCCACAGAGGTGGAGCAGCAAGAGGCACGCGGCCAGCGCCGTCTTGCCGTTCTTGCGTGCAAAGCTGATGAGCGCGGTGCGCGTTCCGGCCGGGTTGTCGTAGATCTTGACCAGCTCGTCACGCTGCCACGGCCGCAGCAACAGGGGCTTGCCCGCGTGCATACCCTCGGGCACGCGGCAGTTGCG
Source organism: Candidatus Saccharimonadia bacterium (assembly GCA_035544015.1). Taxonomy (NCBI): domain Bacteria; phylum Candidatus Saccharimonadota; class Candidatus Saccharimonadia; species Candidatus Saccharimonadia bacterium. Next base: position 553 of record DATKIP010000038.1, on the reverse strand, counting down.
CTCGATCCAGACGATGTTGCTCTCGGCCCTGGTAAGAGTACGCCCTAGCTTGCTGGCCGTTGCCATAGTCCTGATTTGCCCTTGCCGATTGCGCCACCCTTGGCGTGTTGTTCATCGATCGTAGATTGTTGGGCAAGCCGCATCTTGGTCGCCAGATGCGCAATCATGCGAGTTTGATTTGCTTGCATCGTCAGTAGCTTATCATACCCAACATCGAAATGATGCATGGTTGCTTGCCCACTTGCCGCTCGTCTGATGTCTTGTTCGTACTGATCAATCATAAAATCCAAATTGTTGGCGCGCACGACATGCCGACAATATTGCATGAGAAGCGGATAGGTCGAAGGTGTGAACCAGTCAGGAGATTTATCGCGAACCGTTGCATTCCATACGTTAGCTTCCGGTTCTCTTAGTTCATAGGGAGGTTCGGCATAGGTTATAATTTGAACTTCGCTAATTTTATTAGCAAGAGTAGTAATTTCCGTCGAAGCTGCGGATTTCCGACCGCGATTTTCCTTCATTTTACTTCGAAATGCCTTTTACGATTTTGAGG
>DATKIP010000037.1 GCA_035544015.1 Candidatus Saccharimonadia bacterium | reverse complement strand
GCCTGTTGCGCGGTTCACATGACCGCTGGCCATAATGCCCTCCGCGGATCAGGTCCCGATCAATATCCCGCATTCGACAATGCTAGGGGGTAGCTGGGTTGTCCTGATCGCCGGATCGACCGGCTCTGCATTACGTGCTGTCCGCCCTCCCAACCTTCACATCACGCCAGGTGTCCGGCGCGATCTCGTTACGCCGCAAGTGCGATGGGTTCCTTGTAGCGCTCACCCTTGGCCATCATGGCCCAGGCCATCCGTGCGATCTTGTTGGCGAGCGCGATGGCGGCGACCTTGGTCGGCCTCCGCGCCAACAATGCCGTGAGCCAGGGCCGGTGCTTGGTACCATGGATCTTGGCATAACGGATGACGGCGAGCGCCCCAGCCACGAACAGGCCGCGCAGATAGCAATCGCCTTGCTTGCTGATACTGCCGAGCCTGTTCTTGCCCCCGCTCGAGTGCTGCTTCGGCACGAGCCCGATCCAGGCCGAGAAATTGCGCCCTGACCTGAAGGATTTTGGGTCAGCAACGGTAGCGACCAGAGCGGTCGCTAGTACCGGACCGACGCCGGGACAATCATCAAGCCGCCTACTCGTCTCACTGGATCGGTGCCAGGCTCTGATCATACGGTCGAACTCCAGAATCTGCTCCTTCAGCCTTCGCAATTGAGCCCCGAATGCCATGAGACACGCACGGGCTATCTCAGGAACTCGCTTGTCGTTTGGATCGGCGACGACATTGAGCAGCTCCTCGACACCGTGGCGCCCGACCGGTGCAATAATCCCGAACTCGGCAAGATGGGCGCGGATCGCATTGATCACCGCAGTCTGCTGGCGGATGAATAGATGGCGCGCGCGGTGGAGCACCAGGCCGCTCTGCTGCTCGGGAGTCTTGGTCACAACAAATCGCATGTTGGCCCTGGTGACCGCCTCGCAGATGGCCTCGGCGTCAGTGGCATCATTCTTTTGCCGTTTGACGTAGGGCTTCACGTAGGCCGGTGGCATCAGTCGCACCGTGTGGCCAAGTGCCTGGAGCTCACGCGACCAATGGTGCGATGAGGCGCAAGCCTCGATGCCGATCAGACATGGCGGCAACTTCTGGAAGAACGCTAGGACGTAGCGACGCTTCAACTGACGGCGAATGACCACTTGCCCGGCAGCATCAATGCCGTGCACTTGAAAGACCGACTTGGCGATGTCGAGACCGATTGTCGTGACCGTTTGCATGTTTTGCTCCTCCGAATCGTGGGAGCCTTAACAGCGCCCACATCCATGGCACTCACGTGCCGGTGGAGGAGCCGTCCACAGCATCAGCTTCGGACATTGGTCGGCGCCGCCGGCACGGCAGCTTCGTGCCATGAGGCGACATTCCTCCGGCATCGCCGCGATGCTGAGGTAGCCTGACAAAAGAGCTGCCTGCCGGCGAGCCCAAATGTCAAAGATACT
>DATKIP010000036.1 GCA_035544015.1 Candidatus Saccharimonadia bacterium | reverse complement strand
ACGTGTTCGAGTTCCCCTCCACCGGCTAAGGTTGTTGGAGCCTTCTCCTCTATGGGGGCGGGTAATGAAAAGGGTCGGGTTGGTGCGGCGACGAATCCGCTTTGTACTTTTCGAGTAAGCACAATTCTACCAGTTGGTCGTAAGCGGTGCTCCGGCTCCACGTTTCGGCCTGGCTCCGGCTGTGGCTTGATGCCCGCCCATGAGCCATCGATTTGAACATACTAACTAGTCCATAATTTGCCCTACACAAGCTATTGATGTGCTAATGTGTGATTCGTGAAAATCGACGGACGCACATTGAGCCACGAGACTTCGGAAGCCATGCGGCGGATGGCGGTGAAGCGTGTGCGCGAGGGAGAGTCACCAAGCGCGGTGATGAAGAGCTATGGATTGTGCCGCACGACAATCTACCCTTGGCTACGAGCGCACGGGGAGGGCGGTGAGACGGCGCTTCAATCGCGCCCGTCGACGGGGCGGCCACCGACCTTGAGCGCGCGCCAACAGTTTCAGGTGCGCCGTTGGATCTGCGGCAAGGATCCGCGCCAACACGGGTTCGACTTCGGTTTGTGGACGCGTAGGATCGTCGCCGAGCTGGTGGAGGAGAAATTCAAGCACAGGCTCAGCATAACGGCTGTAGGTCGGCTCCTGGCCACACTCGAGATCACGCCGCAAAAACCGTTGCGGCGCGCTTACGAGCGCGATCCCGTAGCGATCGCCAAGTGGAAAGAGAAAGACTATCCGAAGCTGAAGGCCCGCGCCAAGCGGCGGGGCGCGGACATTTTCTTCATCGATGAGGCCGGCGTGCGGTCGGATGCGGCCTTGCAGCGCACTTGGGGCGCCAAGGGTGAGACACCGATCGTGGCAACTAGTGGTCAGCGCCAGCGCGTCAACGCCATTTCAGCGGTCAATGCCAGTGGCGCCTTCTGGTACGATGTCTATACCGGTAAGTTCAATGCCGAACTGTTCATCAGCAAGCTCAAAGCCTTCATGCGTCGCCGGCGGCGACCAGTGTTTCTCGTGCTCGACGGCCATCCTGCCCATCGTGCCAAGATCGTCGCCGCCTACGTGCAATCGCTCAAGGGCCAGCTCGAACTGCACTTCCTGCCTGGCTACGCTCCGGACCTGAACCCCGACGAGTTCGTTTGGAACCACTTGCGCCAGAGTGGCGTCACCAAGACGCCACTCAAGCAGAACGAGCAGCTCAAGGCCCGCGTTGAGAAGGATCTCGCCAAAATCAAGCGCAACCCTCGCCTAGTCCGTTCGTTTTTTTGTG
>DATKIP010000035.1 GCA_035544015.1 Candidatus Saccharimonadia bacterium | reverse complement strand
ATGGAACTTCACACAGCTACCGGAATATTCCCTGAGCGGGCGCGGATCCCAACCCGCGCTTCCGGTCCCGGCAGAATCAGAACCGTAGCTCGTCGCCCGTGAAGAATTCGGAAGCGATTGATCCGTCGCTGTGATTTGTCGTGAGCAAGTATTCGATTTTGCAAGAAAGCCGTGGGTGGGTGGTGGTTTTCTTGCGTTTTGGGATTCCGGATTTAGCGGCTTCGTGATTCCTTGGACGGCGAGATTCGCCGTTGGGGAGAACCCATGAGCCAGCCGCGCGACGATCGTCAGGACGATCTGTTTCGTCCATCTCTGGAGAAGATCATCAACCTTCGCCATCCGCTGGTGCGTCTGGCGGCGGAGATTGATTGGGACTTCCTGGCGGGACGCTTCAGTTCGGTCTGTCGCCTCGGGCCGGGGCAGCCGCCGTTGCCGACACGATTGGTAGCCGGACTGTTCATCCTCAAGCACATGCACAATCTCTCTGACGAGGCGCTGTGCGACAGGTGGGTCGAGAACCCGTATTTTCAGTATTTCTGCGGCGAAGTGGTGTTCCGGCACGACCTGCCGTTCGATCGCTCGTCGCTGACCCGCTGGCGCCAGCGGCTGGGCGAGGAGCAGATCGCCGCGCTGCTGCAAGAAAGCCTCTCGGTGGCGCATCGAACTGGGGCGATCGAGACCAAAGATCTCGAGCGGGTCGTTGTGGACACCACCGTCCAGGAGAAGGCGATCGCGCATCCGAGCGATGCGCGGCTGATGCACCGGGCGATCGAGAAGCTGGTCGATTTGGCCAAACGCGAGGGCATCGAACTGCGCCAGAGCTATCTGCGCGTGGCCAAGCGCGCCGCCATCATGGTGGGGCGCTACACGCATGCCCACCAGTTCAAGCGCGCCCGGCGAGAACTCAAATTCCTGCGCACCCGGCTTGGCCGCATCATCCGTGACATCAGACGCAAGATCGAGGGCGACCCTGCGCTTGAGGATCGCTTTGGTCCGCTGCTCGATCTCGCCCACCGGGTTCGCCATCAAGAGCAGCGTCAGCGCGGTCCCAAGGTCTACTCGTTGCACGCCCCCGAGGTGGAGTGCATCGGCAAAGGCAAGGCCCGGGCACCTTACGAGTTTGGCTGCAAAGTCTCGATTGCCACGCCTGCCACCGCGCCCAAAGGCGGGCAGTTCGTGCTGCATGCCAAGGCCCTGCACGGCAATCCCTATGACGGCCACACGCTCGGTCCCGTCATCGCCGATCTCGAAAAGCTCACAGGTGTCGCAGCGCGCCGCATCCACGGCGACAAGGGCTATCGCGGCCACAACTATCCCGACCGGTTCAAGGTCTGGATCAGCGGCCAGGTTCGCCG
>DATKIP010000034.1 GCA_035544015.1 Candidatus Saccharimonadia bacterium | reverse complement strand
GATCAGCCTGTTATCCCCGGCGTACCTTTTATCCGTTGAGCGATGGCCCTTCCACGCGGAACCACCGGATCACTAAAGCCTGGTTTCCCACCTGCTCCACTTGTAGGTGTCGCAGTCAAGCTCGCTTCTGCTTTTGCACTCTACGGCTGATTTCCAAACAGCCTGAGCGAACCTTCGCGCGCCTCCGTTACAGTTTAGGAGGCGACCGCCCCAGTCAAACTACCCACCTAGCAGTGTCCCTGACCTGGATGACAGATCGAGGTTAGAACGCCGGAGTGTTAAGGGTGGTATCTCACCGTTGGCTCCCCCGAGTCCGAGAACCCGGGTTCAAAGCCTCCCACCTATCCTGCGCAGAACACGCCAGCATTCACTACTAAGATGTAGTAAAGGTGCACGGGGTCTTTTCGTCTAGTCACGGGCAACCGGCGTCTTCACCGGTACCACAAATTCGCAGTGCCCCTCGTTGAGACAGCGCCCAAATCGTTACGCCATTCGTGCAGGTCGGAACTTACCCGACAAGGAATTTCGCTACCTTAGGACCGTTATAGTTACGGCCGCCGTTTACCGGGGCTTCAGTTCGAAGCGTCGCCTTGCGGCTAACCTCTCCCTTTAACCTTCCGGCACCGGGCAGGCGTCAGACCCTATACGTCGTATTCGACTTAGCAGAGCCCTGTGTTTTTAGTAAACAGTCGCCTGAGCCTCTTTATTGCAACTCCCTCACGCTCACCGAGCAAGTCGGATCACGAGTGAGAGCACCCCTTCTTCCGAAGTTACGGGGCCAATTTGCCGAGTTCCTAAACGGAGCATCACACTTGGGCCTTAGGATTTTCTCCTCGCCTACCTGTGTCGGTTTGCGGTACGGGTACCCACTCCACTCCTTAGAGGCTTTTCTCGGCAGCGTGGCGTCGTCAGCTTTATGAGCCTTGCGGCTCTCGCTCCGGCCCCTCAGGATTAACGACCCACCGGATTTACCTGGCAGATCTCCCTACGAGCCTCAACCCACACAACCAATCGTGGGCCTGACTAGCCTCCTGCGTCCCCCCATCGTAATAACGTGGAATAGGTAGTTCCGGAATATTAACCGGATGTGCATCCGCTACGCCTTTCGGCCTCGCGTTAGCTCCCGACTAACCCTGAGCGGACGAACCTACCTCAGGAAACCTTAGGCTTACGGCGGGGAAGATT
>DATKIP010000033.1 GCA_035544015.1 Candidatus Saccharimonadia bacterium | reverse complement strand
ACGCTCCGCGAGATGGCTCAGGCACAGCAGCCGAAGTCTCGGATGACGATTGCGCTCTTGTTGGAGAAGGTGGCGCAGGCACATCAAGGGCCGCTTGGGCCGAGGTTGCGGATGCCGATTGTAAGGCTGTTTCCCCCGGCGTTTTCGACCCTGGCGAAGCCAGGAACAGGAAGAAATAGGTGAGCCCAGCTACAGCCGATACCGCAATGATTGAAGTGCCGGCAATCAGATTTCGCCTGGAGCCAAACGTCTGGGATACATTAGGGCACCTCGAACAATGTTCAATTTTGACGCCTGATTGGGCACAAGTTCGGGTTGGGTCCTGTTTTCGATTGTCTTCCCGGCTTGCTTTTTCCGCCCCACTGCTTCGGTTGGAACACTGAGACGACTCCACCGTCTTCATGCCGCGGCGAGCCGTTCCAGCGTCACCAGGCGGCGAATGTTGTAGGCCAGGTTCTGCAAGCCGATCTTAGCGCGCGCCCGCACGATGCCGATCGTTCGCACGATCCGACCGCCCGGCGCGTTCTGCTGCGCTCCGAACACATGCTCGATGCGAGCGCGTATCCGGCTCTTGGCGTGGTTCACTCGCACTTGCGCTAAAGACAGCGGATGGTTGCGCCGACCGCGTCGATGAATCCGACTGTTGTAAGCACTGGCCCTGAGTTTGGCCTCGATCTCGGCCGACCGATAAGCGCTGTCGGCGAACACATCATTGCAGGTGTTGCCCTCGTCCAACAGCCCATCCAGCTCCTGGCTGTCGTGCACGGCAGCATCGGTCACCGCATAATGCCGGATCAGCTTGTGCTTGGCGTCCGCGTTCACATGGTTCTTGTAGCCGAAGAAGCTGCGGCCATGCTTCTTGGTCCAGCGCGCATCGCGGTCCTTCTGCCGCACTTTGGCGGGCTTCTGCTTCCACCCCGCTGGTGTGCGCCCAGCCTGCAGCTCGGCGTTCTCGTCACGACTGTTCCGCTGCGTCGGCACCAGCACGATACTGGCGTCAATGATCTGCCCGCCACGCGCCATGTAGCCCTTGGCCGCAAGATGCTGGTCGAAGCGGTCAAACAGCTGTTCGATCAGCCCGGCCCTGGCCAGCTTCTCGCGGAACAGCCAAAGCGTCGTGGCGTCCGGAATGCTGTCCTCGATCGCGAGCCCCAGAAAGCGCGAGAA
>DATKIP010000032.1 GCA_035544015.1 Candidatus Saccharimonadia bacterium | reverse complement strand
GAGAGGCGTCTACGACCAAGTCGTCGTAAAGCAGAAGTTCGACGTAGTTTTTAGGCACACAAAATGACGGGCTGAATCTCTGCGCGCGGTTTCTTCGTGAAGGGAAATAGAACCGATTGGTATGAAGCGGCTGCGGCTAGTTACTTTCCGGCGCAAAATTAGCAATCTGGATTGTTGCCGATGAGGTGCGCAAAGCAAGACGGGCTGGCGGCAGGGGTTATTTGAGAGGCTGATTGGTTGAGGAGCCGGCGCTTAGGGCGCTGCCCGCTTTTCCATGGCACGGCCGATGTTGATGATGTTGTCGGCGATCATGCCGAGCCCGACCCAACGCTTCATTCCGGCGTCGCCCTTGTATCGGCAGCGGTTGAGACCGTGCCGCCGCTTGGAGACGCTGATGCGTCCCTCGCAGCCGGTCCGCCACTTCTGGCCGTTGCGGAACCAGCGCTTCCTTTGCTCACGCTTGCGCTCGGGACTCTTGGTCGAGCGGTTGGGAATGCAGACGCGTTTTACGCCCTGGGCTCTCGCTGCTGCCTCGTTCTTGGCGGAGTAGAATGCGGCATCCGCTGCCACCATGTGCGGCGGACGCCCCAGCATTGCTCGATGCGTCTCGATGGCGGCAATCAGCAGGTCCGAATCGCTCGGACGCCGATCATAGACCTCGTAATCGATCACGATCTGGTCCTCGGCCTCCTGCAACTTCACCATCTTGCCGAACTCGTTCGGCTTGCCGGCCTTGCCCTTGCGAATGATCTCCGTCGATGGCTCGAACACGCTGAGGAGCTTGCCTTCGGTGTGCGTGTCGCCGCGGAAGATACGCGCCCTCGTCTGCTTCATCACTTGCTTGACCAACGGCACCATCGCGTCGAGCTCTTGGCGCAGGCCTTCGAGCGCCAATTGTTGCAGAACGCTCCTGGCGCGCTTCGTTCCTCCAACAATTTCTTTGGAGAACCGCTTTGCCTGTCCAACCACTCGGCTGGTCGCATTGAGCAGCTTGCCATAGGCTCGATTGAGCCTTTCTCGGCTCTGCTTGGCTCTGGAGCGCGCCGCCCGGGCGATGTCCAGGACCCGCAGCTTCACGCTGCGTCCGCGGTCGCACAGCTTGGCGCCAGTCTCTCCGGCGATCTTGCTGATCCTTTTCATGGTGCGGATCAGAACTCGCACGCCGTCGCCCAACAAGCTTGAATCCGTCGGATAGTGCACATTGGTCTCCACCACGGTGGTGTCCACGCGCATTCTGCGCCCTGCCGCCAACCCGTGGGCCTGAGCCAGCTTCACAAGCCTTTGGTGAATCTGCTTGACCACTTCGGGCCCCACCGCCACGCCCCAGCGTCCCATCGTCTTTGCATCCGGCATCTTGCCGGCGCCGACGCGAGTGAAGTCGCGATACACCAGATTGGCGCGCACCTCGCGCTCGAGCACTTGGTAGCTCCAGTTGCGGATGTGCTTGAGTATCAGTAGCCGCAGCACCACCTCGGCTGGGGCACCGCGCCGGCCGCGGCTGCGGCTCTTGGCATGTCGTCTTGCCAGAGCCTCGTACACGGCCGCGACGATGTCCTGATCCGCCAGCACCGCGTCGGCGTGTTTCATCCAGTCTTCGCGAAGATCGCTCACTTCCTCGGCGATCAGCCCGTCGCCGAAGCTGAGCTGCGCCCGCCGCATCTCAATCATGCTGCTTCCTCCGCCTCTTCGATGCGGCCTCCGGACGCAGCAGCTCATGATTAAGCTCGCAAACGGTCTCAATCGCCTCCTTCAGGTCCTGATAATTGCTCAGCCAGCGGCGCACCTCGGCAACCCGCTCGCGCCGCACGCTGAGCTGGCGCGTACGTCCTCCCGGGTAGGTCACCGTCAAGACAAACACGTGATGCCCTTCGCCACGCGCGCATTTCGGGCATCCTTTGGTGTGACGGATGGTGCGTTCCAGCAGCGAGCCGCGCAGCAACTCGCCCGTGATCGGCAATTTGCCGACCAGCTTCTGGCGCGCTCG
>DATKIP010000031.1 GCA_035544015.1 Candidatus Saccharimonadia bacterium | reverse complement strand
ATGTGCACAGCGGACGTCTGGCCCACGGCGAAAACCCCGTGTGCATCACGTTCGACCTTGTGATGGAGCGGGGGTGATGGAGCGGGCCGGAGCGCCACCGCCGTAAACAACGAAAGCCGGAAGGCCGCGAGACCTTCCGGTTGATCAGTGGGCCCGCCCCTGGTTCAGACTGATTCTTTTAGGTCCTTCGCCGGACGGAACGCGATCTTCTTGCTGGCCTTGATCTTGATCGCTTCGCCGGTGGCGGGGTTGCGGCCCATGCGGGCGGCGCGCTTGCGCACCTGCAGGATGCCGAGGCCGCCGATGCGGATGCGGTCGCCCTTCTTGAGGTGCTTGGTGACGAGACCGACCAGTTCGCCGAGCACCGCTTCGGTCTGCTTTTTCGACATCTCATGAGACTCCGCGAGGTTCGCGGCGAGATGCTTCATCGTCACGGTCGCTTGCGCGCCCGGCTTCTTGACTGCCATGGGTAGGCCCTCCTCGTTCGCAGAAAGTGGCTAAAACCACCGATCACACCGGTCGCTTAGACGATTCGGATATGGTCTGACCATGACTTCCTAGCGAAAAATGTGGGTTTTTCGGTGTCCGGGCCTTCGAATCCCCAGCAAACACGGGGTCTGGATGCGCAAAGGGTGCGTCTGGCGCGGCATTTCGGCTCGCGCGGAACCTCAAAAACGAGCGGGTGCCCGTATGTTCCCAGGGTAATCGGGTGAAGAGGTCCGTGACAAAGGACTGAAGTGCTGAATCTGTTGTCATCCACTGAGTCGCAGGTGGAGCATGATGATGGATTCCGATGGGACACGATTTGCCGCAATTGCGGAGACGACGAATTTTCTTCACTATTTCAGTTATTTGCCGGATCATCGTCAGGCCGGAAAGGTGGATTATCCGCTCGCCGAAATCCTGCTTTTGGTTCTGCTGGCGGTTCTGGCGGGGGCGGAGACGTTCTGCGACATCGCGCGGTTTGGCGAGAGGAAGATCGAACTCCTGCGGCGGTTTCGGCCCTATGTGAATGGCACGCCCTCGCACGATCATCTCGGCGATATCTTCGCCACGCTCGACGCCCGCGCCTTCCAGCGTTGCTTCGTCGCCTGGGTGGCGGCGCTGACGAACACGCCCCCCGAGGTCATCGCGGTCGATGGCAAGACGTCGCGGCGCTCGTATCAGAAGAAGGGCTCGAAAGAGGCGATCCACATGGTCTCCGCCTTCGCGGCGCGACAACGCATCGTGCTGGGCCAGGTGAAGGTGAACGAGAAGTCGAACGAGATTGTCGCCATCCCCGCGCTGCTCGACATGATGTCGATCGAGGGCGCGGTGGTGACGATCGACGCGATGGGATGTCAGCGCGACATCGCCGCGAAAATCATCGAGAAAAAGGCAGATTACATTCTCGCGCTGAAGGGCAATCAGACAACCCTGCGCGAGGATGTCGAGGTCTTCGTCGATGAACAGAAAGCCTTGAAATACAAGGATACAACGATCAGCACGCACGCAACGGTCGACGCCGATCACGGCCGGATCGAGACCCGAAACTACACCGTGATCCACGATGTCGACTGGCTGCAGGCGCGCCACCAATGGCCGGGCCTCAACGCCGTTGTCGTGGTCGACAGCCAGCGCGAAATCAACGGCAAGATCACCAATGAGACGCGCTTCTACATCACCTCGCTCGTGCTTCTGGCCAACCTGGTCGGCCCAATGATCCGCGCGCACTGGGCCATCGAGAACTCCTTGCACTGGGTCATGGACATGGTCTTTCGCGATGACGAATGCCGCGTCAGAACCGAAAACGCGCCAGCCAATTTCGCAATCTGCCGGCACATCGCCTACAATCTCACCCGCAAGGCCCCCGGCAAGGATTCCATCCGCCTCCGCCGCAAAACCGCAGGCTGGGACGACGAATATCTCGCCAGCCTCATCGCAGCGTGATTTCCTTCACCCGATTCCCCTGATAACAACGGTGAGTGCAGCAGCAGTAGGAAGCCGGGCAACAAGATCGTCCCAACCGGATCCTC
>DATKIP010000030.1 GCA_035544015.1 Candidatus Saccharimonadia bacterium | reverse complement strand
AGGTGCGATGACGGAACAATCATGCCCGAGAGCGGTGATCTGGCGATGCAAGCCATAGCCGGTCGGTCCCGCTTCGTAGCAGAACAGCAGTTGTTGGTACTTGCCGGTCAGCTTGATTACTAGGCGCTTCATTGCGTTTGGCGTGTTTTCGATATCGCCGAGAAAGCGGACTTCGCCCTGGCGGCCATCTTCGGCCAGGGCCACGGAGATCTTCATCTTGGAAGTATCAAGACCGACAAAGACCCTGATATTTTGCTGCATGGCTCGTCCCCTGTGCGTGAGGCTCGGTTTTTTCGAAGTTAAGAAGCTCTTTTTGGCAGGTTTGTTTAAGGCCGCGAGGTCAGGGTTCCAATGGGGTTATGGCATTTTGGCGCAACGGCGCTTGACCGGTGGGTCGCGAAGACGGTCGCACGCTATACGAGCCCCGCCGTGGAACGGCCAGCTCGGGTGCTGACCTGGGCCGCCGATGAGCACGTCCTTGGTGTGATCGCGGGAGGGCTATGGTTAGCTGCGCGCGCGGGCAACGATCGTGAGCGCCGCCAAACCGATCATCTGGCTCTGAGCATGGTAGTGACCGCCATCCTGCCTCATCTGCTGAAGCGGCTCATCGACCAGAAACGGCCGGATCGATGCATGGTTCATGGGCCGCGACGGGGCATACCTCGTTCGGGCAAGCCCTACGATGCTTTTCCGTCGGGGCATGCCATGCATGTAGGCGCGGTCGCTTCCGCCGTCTCCTGGGCCTATCCAAAGTCCGCGCCGGTCGCTTGGGCACTTGGCGGCCTCATTGCAGCAACACGTATCGTTATTCTGGCGCACTGGACGACCGACGTGCTCGCGGGCCTGGCCATGGGTGCCCTGGTGGAACGGCGTCTGCGGCCGCTGTCCAAAAGCGCGGACCGGGCGGACATCGAGGCGCGCCCCACGCGCGCGTGTACTCCCGCACAGCCGCAACGGATCGAGTCATCCCGTGCCGCCATGGGACAGTCATGACCCTGATCGTCATTTTGCTGGTTACGGTCCTGCTGCTCTTGATGTTCAAGCCTACGAGGATCCCCGTGCTGGTGATCCTGGGCGCGCTTCTCCTGGTCTGGTTGTTCGCAGGGCACTAGCACCACTTTGGCAGATTTTTGCTGCTGACGAGCGTGATGGGATTCCCAAATCAGTTTTTCAATGATTCATGGGTGGTCGGCATTTGGAGGGCCGGCCATGGTGGGAACAACGTCGGATTGGGAAGACGAGCTTGGGCGCTGGCTCGAGCCGTTCCTGGAGCGCTTGGGTCACAGGTCACGGCAGCGAATGTGTCCACTTTACGTGGCGGGGCTGATCGGACCGGGTGATCGCAAGAGCGTTCAGCCAATGGCAGAGCGTCTTGCGCCGGGTGACTATGATCAACTGCACCATTTTGTTGCTGCTGGCGTCTGGAAGGAGGCTCCGCTGGAGACAGAACTTCTCATCCAGGCTGATAAGCTCGTCGGCGGCAGCGATGCGGTGTTGGTGATCGACGATACGTCGATGCCGAAGAAAGGCAAGCACTCGGTCGGTGTCGCTGCGCAATATGCTTCGGCATTGGGCAAGACGGCCAATTGCCAGACGCTGGTGTCACTGACGCTGGCGCGCGGCGAGGTGCCGGTGACGGTAGCGCTGCGCCTTTTCCTCCCCGAGAGCTGGACGAGCGATCGAGCACGTTTGAAGCGGGCTGGCGTTCCGGCCGAACATCGAACGGCACGGACGAAGCCGGAGATAGCGCTCGCCGAGATCGATCACATGATCGCAGCCGGTGTCCGCTTCGGCTGTGTGCTGGCAGATGCCGGTTACGGGCTGAGCGCGCCATTCCGGCAGGGACTCACGGCGCGCAGTCTGGCCTGGGCCGTTGGTATCCCGCGTCACCTCAAGGTGTACCCTGTCGGCGTGCGGCTCATCTGGCCCATTGCCGGGCGCGGTCGTCCTCGTCAGCGGCACGTCCCGAACATTCTATCGATGGCAGCCGAAGATATGCTCGCTGATGCCAGGTGGCAGAACATCAGCTGGCGCACCGGCACGAAGGGAAAGCTCAAAGCCCGCTTTGCGGCTGTGCGTGTGCGCACGGCCGACGGACCACCGCAGCGGATCAGGGACAAGGGTCAGCAACATCTGCCGGGGGACGAGGCCTGGCTCATCGGCGAACACCGCCCTTCGGGAGAGAAGAAATACTATCTTGCCAACCTGCCCGCTAAGACGGGCCTGCGCATGCTCGCCGCCATCATCAAGGCTCGATGGATTTGTGAGCAGGCGCATCAGCAATTAAAAGAAGAACTCGGCCTCGACCATTTCGAGGGACGCTCCTGGCAAGGCCTTCACCGTCACGCCCTCATGACAATGATCGCTTACGCCTTCCTTCAGCATCGTCGCCTCATCCGAGCGAAGCGGGAAAAAAAGAATCAACGGACCACCACCTCAGCCAAGCTTGCCAGCCGTGCGCCACGCTATCGTCGATCTCATCATGCGACCGCTTCAGCGCTGCCCGAACTGCCGACAATGGGTCCGCGCGGGATTGCGGCGTAAACTCAATCTGCCAAAGTAGTGTTAGGGCGTGCACTCATTAACGCGCAGATCGGAGTCCGCTTTCGGGGACAAACCGGAAAACATTTGCTCAGTCTGAGCCTTTCAGCTTTTGATCCATCTGCAACATCGGCCGACAAATTTTGCTGGGATGCACAACAGGCGTCGCCGCGAATGTGATAGCTTCAGCTCGTCCAAGGCTCACTTGGTAACCGTGAACACTCCTGACGATGCCGATCTCAGCGAAGGTTGCGTCCCTCCTTCACCGGTCGTTTCCGATCCTTAGTTGGATACCCGCCTATCGACGCGAGTGGCTGGTATCGGATGTTTTCGCTGGTCTTGCGCTCTGGGCCGTCATGGTACCTGAGGGCATGGCCTATGCCGGTATCGTCGGTGTCCCGCCGATCATGGGTCTCTACACGATAGTTCCGGCGTTAATAGCCTATGCGCTCCTCGGCACTT
>DATKIP010000029.1 GCA_035544015.1 Candidatus Saccharimonadia bacterium | reverse complement strand
GGAGCGAGAGTATCTAATCGGCGCGCCAAACTATGATGCGCCCAACTCCAATCGAAAGGCGAGACCAAGAACACTTGCTTGTCACTGGCGAGTGAGAGCGGCTTGTTACCGAACGACCTGAAATCGCGGTCCCCGCCAGCTAGGGCCGAATTGCAGGATATCGAATGGTAGGGATTAGGCCCTGTGTTCAGTTGAGCAGGATGATAGCCGCGACCAGCTGGACGGCGGCAAGAAAATTTCGAGCAAGTTTGTCGTAGCGTGTGGCAATGGCTCGATAGTGCTTGATTTTGTTGAAAAATCGCTCGATGAGGTTGCGTTCGCAATAGAGCGCGAAATCACAATCACGCTTCACCTTGCGGTTGGCCTTTGGCGGGATCACTGGAGTGATTGCCCGCTGATTGAGCGAGCCGATCAACGCATCGGCGTCGTAAGCCTTGTCGGCGAGCAGCGCACCCGGATCGGCATTTTCGAGCAGCGGCTGCGCACAAGCCAGATCATGGTCCTGCCCTGGCGTCAGCATCAGGTTGACCGGATTGCCCAAAGCGTCGACCAGCGCATGGATTTTGGTGGTCAATCCTCCGCGCGATCTGCCGATGGCTTGCGGGCCGTTTTTTTTCGCGCACCGGCGCTGTGTTGATGAGCACGCACGATGGTGGCATCGATCATCATGTATTCGTTGTCGGGATCGCTGCTCAACAGCTTGAAAATACGCTCGAAAACCCCGCTTTTCGCCCATCGGCTGAACCGTTGATGGACCGTCTTGAAGTGGCCGAAACGCGCAGGCAAATCACGCCAGGGACAGCCCGTTCTAAATCGGTAGAGAACGGCTTCGACGAACAATCGATTATCGTGCGCCGTGCCGCCCACATGCCCCTCACGCCCGGGCAGAACATCCCTGATCCGATCCCATTGGTCGTTGTGTAACCCAAAGCGTTCCATCGGTCGGCCCTCCTCGAGCCGACCGCCCATGAATCAGTCAACAGCTGATTTGGAAACCCTCGATAGAACCGCGTTCCGCGTTTGATTCTGATCCGTTCCCGGGAAGAGCTTTCGTAACTGAAGACAGGCCCTACATCACATTGGGATGGCGAAAAATATGCGAGCCCTACCACGCCAAGCCTGAAGGCGGCGGCGCGCTCGCGCATAAATGACTTAACGACGACGGGACAATAGCGATGGCTGAACGCCTATTCGAGAACGCCAGTATTAGCGTTCCTTGCCTTGGCTGTGGCCATAAGAATAAGGCCTCTTCGTGAAGTCGTGTGGGTAATTTTGGACCATTTTCGAAC
>DATKIP010000028.1 GCA_035544015.1 Candidatus Saccharimonadia bacterium | reverse complement strand
CGAAACTGACGTGCGGCCCGTCCAACGCATGTCCGTTGATGGGGTGCTAAACGGACTCGGCGCGGACGTAGTCTGAGGGCAGTTTTTGACCCAGGCCGTGTGAAAACGTTTTTCCTCCCCCAAAAACTGCACGCAACCGGGCGCGATCCACGTCGACGCGACCGCCTGAGCATATTTTTGCTATCGAGTCTGGAGTCAATCCGGGCGCAACCTCGGACCACGCTGGGCGACCCGAACGGTCACACGGCGCGCACAACAATACACACTCCTCACGCCCGGATCGCCGCGAGGAGCGGTTTGATACCGAGGAGGTTCATCACGCGCGTGAGGTTGTAGGCGAGAACGTGCAACGCCATCTCGGTCGCTACCTTGGGCAGCGTCTTCATCAGAAAGTGCGTCGCCCCCATCCGCATCTTCAGCGTGCCAAACGGACTGCTCGACCGTCTCGCGACGAGTACGCATTGCATCCGGATTTCTGTCCAGGCGCGCCTGCACAGCATCAACAACATACTCGTCCTCCCACCGCTTGATGCGACGTTGCGGTCCCTTCGTGCACTGAGCCTTCAGCGCGCAGGTGCGGCACGCGTTGGTCCAGTAGTGGTGCAGGACCAATCCATTTTCCTCGTTCGTGAAGTGGTGGGTGAGCTTCTCACCGGTAGGACAAACGTAGATGTCCTCCTCAGCCACGTAGCGAAAATCCTGCTTGCCGAAGCGACCTTCTGACTTCGCCTCCGATGTCTGGGGTTTTGGCAGCGTGACCGTGATGCCAGCCTCATCGCATGCGAGGATCTCCTCGCCTTTGAAGTAACCGCGATCGGCGAAGGCTTCGAGGTTTTCTGCCTCCAATGCCACCTTCGCCTGGTTGGCCATGTTCGCAAGATGCGACTTGTCGGTGCCGACGTTAGTTACCTCATGCGCGACGATCAGATGGTTCGTCGTATCGACGGCCGCTTGCACATTATAGCCGACCATCCCAGAGCCGCGCCCGCTGGTCGCCATCGAGCGGGAATCAGGATCGGTGAAGGAGACCTGCTGATCGGGCGCGGCCAGCATCACTTTCTCAATCGCTTTGAGGCGCTTCACCTCCTCTTCGAGCTTGATCAGCTTCTCCTTGAGCCGCGCGGTCCTGGCCACAAGCTCCTCCGAGGGCGCCTCACCGGCAGCTGTCTGGCGATCGGCGGTGTCGAGCTGGCTCAGATAACGCGCAACACTCTCGTCGATCTGCGCCAGGCGCCGCTCCATCTTTCCCTTCGTGAAGTTGTTGTCGCGCGAGTTCACCGCCTTGAACTTGCTGCCGTCGATCGCAACGCTCGCTTTCGCCAGCAGCCCCATCTTGCGGCACAAGGCCACAAATTGCGCACAGACTCTTTTGATGGCGGGGCCATTGTCTTTGCGGAAATCGGCGATGGTTTTGTGATCCGGAACGAGCCGTCCCGTCAGCCACATCACT
>DATKIP010000027.1 GCA_035544015.1 Candidatus Saccharimonadia bacterium | reverse complement strand
CTTTGAAACGCGTCTGGGTGACTATATGGAAATCTACAACACGCACCACGCGCACCCCTATCGGTGGACCTTTACAGGACAACCCTTGGTGCGGGCCACCCCTTTTAGCCAAACCCGTCGCCAGCGCCGTGAGGGACGGGCGTGGTTTAGTCCTCGGCCGCAACGATTTGCACGGGCTCTCTATCCACCCAGGCCTTACAAGCGCTCCGCAGGATTACTGGTAGCGAACTTATGAAATGGGGGTATCCACTTAAAGCGGGACACGTTTTGCTTTCAGTGACATAACGCGACCTCGTCTTTGCGTTGTCGAGCCCGCGGCAAGACCTCGATATGGGATAACACCGTTTCAAAGAGATCGGGGAATGTCCGTCTGAAAAAGCGCGCTGCGGGTGTCGTGCCATCCGCTGCGTGACCATCGAAATTATGGAGGACGGTCCAGACCTTGTAGCGCTGCTTCGGCAAGCCCCGCTGATTGTGCTGCATTTGTGACAGAAAGCCGTTGCGCCCTTCGACGGCCGACGAGGTGCGCTGAAAGCTTTTGACCCGGTCGAGTGCCCACGCTGTCCACTCCGCGCAGATGTGGGGAGCCAGCCGCAGGGTGACGGGGTGCCGCTCAAACGCGATGCGCACGGCTTCCAAGGCCTGGCGCATCTGGGCTTTACGGCGGCGACAACGCGTGCGCGCCACCTGGTGCTCCCAATAGACCATGGGCAGGAGAGACGCATGGACCCACTCGCGCCACCTCGGCGACAGCACGAATGGCTCCAAGTCCTGTTGCACCCCTTGCCACCAGAAGTCCACCAGGGCGGCCAGCCCGGGGAGCTGAGAGCGGATCTTCTTCATGGCGTCGGGCCGTGCCGGCAGTTGATGGCGACCGGCTAACGCTTCGATGGCCTCCACGGCCGTGGAGAGCCGGTGTTCGACCTGGGCGGAGGTCTGTGGCAGGGAGTCCGCAATGCCAAAGGGATGCAGCGTCAGCGAGAGGGTTTCGAGGTGGTGCCGGTAGGTCCGTTGGACCTCCTCCCATTGCTGCACTGCCGCTTGTTTGGCTGCCACGCGGGCCTCGGCTTCTGGACACTGAGACGCTGCGGAGGCCCGTGCGACGTGGCGTGCCAGGGCTTCCTCAGCGTGCGTGAGATCCTGGCGCGCTTGCCGCACGCGTCGACCTATAGCCAGCGAATAGGTCTTGACGATCTCATGCACCCAGTGAAAGAAATCCGGCATACTCAGGCACTCGAGGCCCTGTGCAGCAAGTTGGATCAAAGCCTTCGCCCGGTCACTGACTACGTACCACACGCCCGTTCCCAACTCCGCCAGTCGTTGGTCCACCACCGCTTTCCACGTGTTGTAGGTGCGATCGTCGGCTCCTGTTTCCAGGAGCAGGTATCCCGTTGACACGTCCTCAAAGACTAACATCAGGTGTTCCAAGAAGGTTTCGTCCACGGCGCCAATGATGTCGCGGATCTTGCCAGCCGCGACCCCGTCCTGCTCCCACGCTGCCGCCGTCTCCAGAATCATCGCCTCCAACGTCTGCATGATACCGCGCAAGGCGGTGGGAGAACACCCTATCTGCGACTCAAGGCGCAGACGAGCAAAAAAGGCGCTGATGGTGTCGAGCCCGACGCCGCGCGTGAGACCGAACGTATAGAGGGTGGCCACCACTAAGCGCGTGAGCCACTGCCGACCGTCCTCGGTTTCCCACAACCAGGACTCTGGATAGCCCCCTCGACGCGCCATGGCCTGTTGCAGACGGTGCACGCCGCTTTTGGACAACCCTGTTTTGTCGGCAAGACGACGCACACTCTGCTTCCCGTGGTCACAAAGACATTTGACAATGCGCAGGCTTTTGTCCCAAAATCCCATGTCGGTCGGTCCTCTGAAGCGTGCCTGAACTCTTGGCCGAATTCAGTGCTTCAGCGTACATGACCGACACCCCACTGTCCCGCTTTAAGTGGATACCCCACATTTGACAATATCCCAAATTCTCGTAAAAACTGATAAGAACTCCGATTTTCATGGTCTTCCACCTCCGATTCCATCAACCTGAGTCAAGCACTCACAATCCAACATTTGATAATCGTATTTCTGAAGCATTTCTTCAATCCATT
>DATKIP010000026.1 GCA_035544015.1 Candidatus Saccharimonadia bacterium | reverse complement strand
CCTGCGAGCAGTGCGGTGGCCGTATGCAGGTCGACCAGGTCCTTGCATACTGTGACGGCTTCGCGGCCGCTGGTGGCGATGCTCGTGCCGTATGGGCGCCGTGGCAAGCCGGGCGTGGCGGGCTGAACATCACATGAGCCGCCACGTCAAGCCGAGTGAGTTCTTAGCACCTGGCGCGCCACCGCTGGACCCTGTGACCATGTATGCGGTCCTGGTGTTGACCGGCGTCGAGGTGGCGGGGCCGTATGTGCGCGCCGCATGTCAACGTCACCTCGATGACCTCAAACGCGGCGGGAAGCGCGGGATCTGGTTCGACCATGCCGAAGCCGGCCGCGTGTTTCGGTTCTTCGAGACGCGGTTAAAACTGTGCGAAGGGCAGTTCGAAGGGTTGCCGTTCAAGCTGCACATCTCGCAATCGTTCATTCTTGGATCTTTGTTCGGATGGATGCGCACGAACGAACAAGGGTTGGTCGTTCGGCGGTTCAATCGTGCTTACATCGAAATGGGAAAAGGTAACGGCAAGTCGCCGATCGTCGGCGGCGTTGGTCTTTACGGCATGATTGCCGACCGCGAGCCTGGCGCGCAGATCTATTCATGCGGTGCGAGCTATGATCAGGCATCGATTCTGTTTCAGGACGCGGTGAAGATGGCGCAAGCCGTCCCGGACTGGAACGATCCGAATGAACCTCTGATCACCTATGCGGGTAATCAGAAGGTTTGGAACATGGCGGTTCTACCACAACCGCAATCGAATTCATTCTTTCGACCGATCAGCCGCACCAAAGGCAAAAGCGGGTCGGGCCCGCGTCCGCATATGGCGTTGTGCGATGAGCTGCACGAGCATCCCGACGGTGGCGTGATCGAGATGCTTGAACGCGGGTTCAAGTTTCGTCGGCAACCGATGTTGATCATGATCACGAACAGCGGGTCAGATCGGCGGTCGGTTTGTTGGGCGGAGCACGAGCACGCGGTTGCGATCGTTCAAGGGGATGTTGAGGACGACCACACGTTTTCTTACGTTTGCGCGCTCGACGAACACGACAAACCATTCGAAGACGAATCGTGTTGGAAGAAGGCAAATCCGCTTCTCAGCATTACGATCACGGAGGAATATCTTCGCGGTGTCGTGAAGCAGGCGCAACAGATCGCCGGCAAACAGAACAATATTTTGCGGCTGCATTTTTGTGTTTGGACCGACAGCGCAACCGCGTGGATCAGTCGGCAAAAGTGGAGCGAGTGCGAGGACGACACGCTTACGCGGGAGCAGATGCGCGGGCGTAAAGCATATGGCGGCCTCGATCTATCCCAGACCAAAGATTTGACGTCGAAGGCTTGGGTTTTCGAAGATAGTTGGAAGGACGTCCCGGCGATCAACCCGGAAACCCGTGAGGTTATTGCCGGCGAGTTCATCCGAAAACCAACCTATATTCTCATGGTCGACAGCTATACGCCGCTGGAAACGATCAAGGAACGGGAGGACGCCGACCGCGTCCCCTATCAGCAATGGGTTGATAAGGGATACCTGATCGGCACGCCGGGGCCCGTGATCCGGCTTGATATCGTGGCGACGGATCTGGTTCAAGATTGCAAGGATTTCGACGTCGTCGGCGTGGCTTATGATAGTTACCTGGTGCGGGAATTCAAAGACGAGATCGACAAGTTGAACGCACAGGCAATAGTCATGCACGACCATCCGCAAGGTACATCGTACCGGAAGGATTCCGAGCTGTTCATGCCGCGCAGCGTCGACACCTTCGAGACGTTGATTTTGGAAGGCAGGTTGCGAGTATTTCCAAATCCGGTGACGCGGACGGCGGTCGCGGGTGCGGTGTTTTGGAAATCGCCGGCCGGGCTCAAGCGGTTCACCAAAGACAAGGCTACCAATCGAATTGACCCGGCGGTGGCGGGCGCTATGGCTATCGGCCTTGCAACTTTGAACGAACCGGATGCAAATAGCGTTTGGAACCGCGTCGGCGCCGATGACGCGCGGCGGCAATCGGCGGCAAATGCCGAAACCAATGCGATGGCCGTGCTGGTAAATTCTGACGAGATCGACTATTCAATTTTGAACGACCGCAGTCATCCGTTGCATGAACTGATGGTGAAGCGGTGGAACGACCGGGCGGACGATGAAGGCGATGACGACTAACACGCACCGACATGTGAAATCTGGCAAGCTGATATCTGTCCTTGGTCGCGGTCATCTTGAGGAAGATATAACACCAGTCGTTTGCTATGTCGACGAAGCGGACAAGCGGCTTTGGGTCCGGCGGGCGGAGATCTTCGACGATGGTCGGTTTGTTCCTCTGACAACATTTGCTTGGCTGATCGAGCATAGCGGCTCGAAAACAACTGTGCCGCTTTACATGTGTGGTATCGATGCAATCGGCCGGTTCAAATGGACCTATGAAAACGACGTTGCCGTTCGGTTCAATCGTCAACAGGATGCTGAAAAGGTCGCGCGCGGTGACAATTTCGCCGAAAATCACAGGGTGATAGAACATGACTGGTCTGACAGCGGGCGCGCGGCGATTGGTGAAGGCGGCGGCGTCGGTGTCTCCGGTGCGGTCGATGGCGGTTCACCAGCCGCAGAATCAGACGCTAAGCCTACCGGATAAGGACGCGCAGTATTCGCGGATCTGGTACACCGGCCGCACGAAAGCCGGCATCAGGATTACGCCTGACAACGCTGTGACCATCTCGGCGGTGTGGGCATGTATTCGATTTTTATCACAATCGATTGCCGCGCTTCCCTGGAACGTGATCGACGACGCGACCAAAAAGCCGGTGTCGCTGTCGGTTCCCGCACAATCAGTTTTGCAACGGCCGTCGAAAGAATACTCATCGCTGCAATTCCGCGAAACCCTCATGCATTGGGTGCTGCGTTGGGGCAACGGTTACGGCGAGATCGAGCGCGATGTGCTTGGGCGGCCGATCGGCATGCACCCGATTCATCCATGCCGTGTTTGCGTGATGCGCGACCCGGTGTCCTATGAAATTTATTACGCGGTCGACAATGGCGGCGGGCGGCCGCCCGTGATGATCGAGTTCATGAACATGTTTCACCTTCGCGGCATGGGTGAAGGTGTGGTGGGAATGAACGTTATCGCCTACGCGGCGGAGTCGCTCGGTTGGGCGAAGGCTGTGCAAATGTTCGGCGCCGGGTTTTTTGGCGAGGGCGCGACGCCGGCCGGCGTCGTGACGATGAAAAAGCCGCTGACGCCCGACGGCCTGGCAGCGTTGAAGAAGGAATTTCAGAAGGTTTACAGCGGCGCCAAAAATGCCGGCAAGACCGCGTTCCTTGACAACGATATGGAGTATAAGCCGCTTACCGTCGACCCGGACAAAGGTCAGTTCATCGAAACCAATCAATTCTTGATCGACGAAGTTTGCCGTTGGTTTGGTGTTCCCCCGCATAAAATTTACAAACTTTTGAATGCCACGTTCTCAAATATCGAACATCAGTCAATCGAGGTTGTCACCGACAGCCTAAGACCATGGGCGCGCCGGTTTGAGGATGAAGCCAAGTTCAAATTGCTTGGCCAGAACCGCGCCGGATATTCGAATAAGATCAATCTCAAGGGTTTACTGACTGGCGACACAAAAACGCGGCTCGATTGGTATCGGGGATTGCGCGAGATCGGCATTTTCAGTGCAAACGATATTCTCGATCTTGAGGATATGCCGCTTAATAGCGAAGAAGACGGCGGCGAAAAGCGGGTTATGCAATCGCAATACACGACCATGGATAAAATCGGGGAAGTTCCTACGGCGGTCGACGGGTCGGCGGCGGCAGTTCCGGCCGCGCCGGCTGAGGATCCGGAAGAAGATCCGGCGGACCCGGTCGAGGACCCAACGCCGGAGCAAGACCAGGCGGCCGCGCGTGAGCTTGCACGGCGGGCGAACATGGCGGCGAGCGGCGCCGCGACGCTCGAATATGTCAATTCGCTTTACGGGTGCTGATCGATGACGAAAAAGTTAGCCGTTCCGCCGGTTCATCCTGACGCGGTCCTTATGCCGGCGGTGGTCGTTCCGGCGAGCTGGGAAGATGCGTTTGCGATGATGTCGGATCGTATGGCGCGGATCATCGGGCGCCAAGCCGCTGACATTCAAGGATTGAAAAGCGATCTCGTCGACGCCCGTGGGTTGACCGTAGCAGCCGCGAAGGGGATTGCGGATCTCGGCATACAGATCGCCGGGCTTGCGGCCGCCTTCGAAATCCAGGACACCGCGACGAAGGCGCAAGCACACCGCGGAGTCGAGACATCGACCGCGGTAATCGAAATCGCCGCGGCGGTTTCCGAACTCGTCACCAAGATCGACACCGGCGCGGCCGCTATGGGTGCCCTGGTCGAGCGCGTCACCGGGCTGGAGGTTCACGAGCAGGATCATGACGCGGCATTGGCCGAAGCGGTCCAGAAGGTCGCGGACGCGGTCGAGCGCGCCGACCAGGTCGCCGGCATGGCCACGTTGATGGATGCGGCGTTTGGTAAGCTGACGACGCAGGTCGACCAGATCGCCGGCAAGGTCGAAGCGAGTGACGCGGCGGCCGCTCGCGCGCGGGTGTTCGGTGACGAGCTGGCGGACGCAGTCGAGGCGGTGCGGCGTGAGGTCCAGGCCAACGCGTTGGCGATCGAGGACTACGCAGCGACCGCGAGTGGCGAGGACGCGGCTTTGACCGCGCGGCTTGATGAGGTCGCGAACGCGGTGAATGTGATCGTGGGTGAGGCACCCGCTATGGCGCTGGCAAGCCAGGAACTTGCCGCACACGTCGACGATCTCGTTACGATGGTTGCATCCGTACAGACCGCGCGGGCGGCTGACTGGAGCACGTTGGAAGAAGACTTCGCCGATGTGCGCGGCCTGCTCGCCGAGGCGACCACAGAGCTTGCCGCTGTTAGGCGCCGGCAAGGCGAAGATGGTGTCCGCGTCGGCGCGGTCGAGGAAGCCATTGCCGGCTTTGTCAGTGGCGCGGCCGCGCTCGCGCGCGAAGTCCGCACGATTGACGAAACGGTCAAGACCGGCGTCGCGGCGATCGGCGCCGTTGAGGATCAATCGCGCGATGCGCTCCGCCGTGTGACCATCGCGCTCGACCAAATGCCGGCCGGCTTCATGATCGACCAGGAGGGCAAGCTTAACCGCGTCAATCGTGCCGGCGATATGACTTCGCTCGGAACCGTTGTCGGTCATGCCAAAGACGGCCGCGACGGTGTATCCCCCGCACAGATCGTCGCTATTCGTGCCGACGGTGAACGCCTGGTTATGACGTTGTCCGACCGGTCAGAGGTCGGGTGTCCGTTCCCGCGCGCGGTCGAGCCGGCGCCGCCCGCGCCATCTAGCGACGTCGTCGACCCGCTGTGCCTGGGATACCTGTCGAAAGACGTCAAAGTCCGCGCGGTGCAGGTCGACCACATGGCCAGGCTGCGCGCGGACGGAAAGAATTTTAAAGAGATCGCGGAGCTGTTTGCGATTTCAGAACGGCAAGCGGCACGATTGATCAAGGGGCATAACGATGAAAAATCGTCTCACACCTAAAGAATATGACGAGCTGGTAAATTTTACCGGCCGGCGTCATCCTGGTAATTATTCGATGACCGAACGGGCCAACGAACAATCTAAAATTACCGCGCGCATCGTCACTGATGCCAAAGATAAGCGCGGCGAAATCGTCATTTATGGAACTATCGGAATGGATTGGTTCGGCGATGGCATTACCGCGAAATCGTTTGCCAAGGAATTGAAGGGGCTTGGTGACGTGGACGCAATCGATCTTCGCATTAATAGCGAAGGTGGTGCGGTTCATGACGCGCGGGCAATTTATAATTTGCTCGTTCAACATAAGGCGCGGGTTGACGTGCATGTGGATAGCCTCGCCGCGTCCGCTGCATCCTTCATCGCCATGGCGGGGGACAGTATCGAGATTGCCGAGAGCGGTTTTTTTATGATCCACAACGCGCGGATGATCGCGGCGGGAACGGCGGACGATTTCGACGCTGCGGCGAATTTTCTGCGAACTGTAAATCGGACAATTGCCGACACATACACCGCCAGAACCGGCAATAATGCCGATAAAATTAAAAAATGGATGGACGCAGAAACCTGGTTTACAGGTCAGGAAGCACTTGACGCAGGATTTGCGACTAGCATAGTGGAAAATAAGACGGCGAGTGCGAAAATTACGGTTGACCCGGTTTTCAATTATGCACATGTGCCGGCGGCTTTACGGGTAAATCGTTCCAGGGCCTTGGCGCTTTTGGGGAGAAATTAATGAAACGACTTGTTCACCTGATGCCCGATTTTCCGGAAATCCCGGCGGGCCTGTTTTTGCTCTCGATCGTGTCGAACGATGCGCGCCAGGCAAAGCTTGTTGCGATGAAGGAGGAAGCCGCCGACCTCCAAACCGAAAACGAAGCGATCGTCGAAGCGGCTGACGATGCCAGCCGCGATCTCACCGCAGACGAACTCAAGACGATCGAGAACAACAGCACGCGCATCGCGTCGCTGAATGCTCAGGTCAAGGCGCGCGAAAATCTCACTGTGGCTTCCAGCGGTCGCACCGCGCTTCCGGAGCCGGAAAATCGGAAGCCTGGTGCCGGCGCTCGTAAAGCCACCACCGTACCGGCCTCGCCGCGTGATACCAGGCTCGACAAGACGCACGGTTTCGCCAGCTTCGGCACGTTTGCGCAGTTGGTGCGGAAAGCACAGGTCGACGAAGGTCGGGCGGGCGACACCGCGCGCGAGCAGTTGAACAACGCCGCGACGACCTTTGGCAACGAGGGTACCGGCGCCGATGGTGGTTTCGTCGTTCCGCCCGATTTTCGCGACCAGATCTGGACAAAGATCACCGGCGAGGAATCGTTGCTGACCCGGACCGAAGGTTTCGTGACGTCGTCCAACTCGATCACCATTCCGGCTGACGAAACGGCGCCTTGGGATACCACCAACGGGATTCAAGCCTATTGGGAGAGCGAAGGTGGCGCCAAGACTCCGAGCAAACCGCTTTTCGAACCCAAAACCTCCCGGTTGAATAAGCTGATTTGTTTCGTCCCGGTCACTGACGAGCTTTTGGAGGATGCTCCGGCGCTCGAAGGTTGGTTGCGGACGAAAGCGCCTCAGAAGATGGTGTCGAAGCTGAACACCGCGATCATTCGCGGCAACGGTGTCGGCAAGCCGCTCGGTATCATGAGCGCGAGTTCGCTCATCACGATCTCGAAAGAGGTTTCGCAGAACGCGGATAGTGTCGTCGGCGCGAATATTGCGAAGATGTGGGCGCGGCTTTATGCTCCGCTTCGTCGCAACGCCGTCTGGTTGATCAATCAGGACATCGAACCTCAGCTTTCGTTCCTGTCGTTCCCTGATTCGAATTCGGGTTTCCCGGTTCCGCTCTATGTTCCCGTCGGCGGGTTCTCGGCGACTCCTTTTTCGACGTTGATGGGCCGCCCAGTGGTGCCGGTCGAAGCAATGTCGACCCTGGGTGACTTCGGCGATATCATCCTTGCGGATCTGTCACAGTATATGACGGTGACCAAGGGTACCGATATCAAGACTGACGTTTCCATTCATCTGTATTTCGACCAGGACATCACCGCGTTCCGGTTCGTTTT
Organism: Candidatus Saccharimonadia bacterium; assembly: GCA_035544015.1. Taxonomy (NCBI): domain Bacteria; phylum Candidatus Saccharimonadota; class Candidatus Saccharimonadia; species Candidatus Saccharimonadia bacterium. The sequence goes on along the minus strand of DATKIP010000026.1, from coordinate 9,380 downwards.
CCGCATCACCGGTCAGCCGATGTGGAAAAATGCAGTCTCGCCGCAGTTCGGAAACAACACCCGGTCTTGGGCGGTGGCAATAGAGGATCGCACCTAATACTCGTGAACCGGTAGCTTAATCCGAGGCTACCGGTACCCTGTGATCATCTGAAAAGGACTTTCCAATGCCCGAAGCCTGGAATTATCATCTTCTTGAGGTCGGAACGATCGTCAACTTGTTTGGCGCGGCGGCTCCATCTGGTTCGACCGCCGAACGTTTCAGCATGAAAAACTATGAGCGCGCGGCGATTTTGCTGTTTCAGAACAAATCGGCCGGCAACGGTTCCGTGATTTCGTTGAACCAGTCGACCGATGTCGCCGGCACGGGCGCCAAAGCGCTGGCGTTCACCAAAGCGTTTCGGTCGCTCGCCAACGGCAACCAAGCCGCTCCGGTCAACACATGGGCGTCATTTACAGTCTCGGCGAACACGTTCACGACCGATGCGACGAACAGCGTCCGCGACAGCTATATGATCGACATCAAGCGCGAAGATCTCGATTTCAAGAACGATTTCGATTGCGTCGAACTGGTCATCGGCAACGCCGCGTCGAACGTCATTCAAGCGGTTGCCATTCTGCTCGGTGCGCGCTTCGGTGGCTTTGTCACGGACGGCGCTATCGCGAACTAATCTTTCCCCTTCCGAACGAAACCCGGCGACAAACGATCGTCGCCGGGAATACACTTACAGCAATGACACGTAAGCAACCGGCGATTGTGTCGGTTTTTTCTGGTGGGTGATATGCCAAAGATCGAATTTATCGAGGACGCCGAATACGAAGTCGCGAACGAAGACGGGACCCGAAAGGCTACCAGAATCGCTAAGGGGACGATCCAGGACGTCAACGAAGCCACGGCTGCGCGGTGGGAACGTCGTGGTAAGGTGAAGCGGGTTATTTCCCGGATCGAGCACGCGATGAATGCCCCGGTGGCGCCAGCCGCACCCGTTGCACCTGTCGCTCCACCAGCACCACCAGCCGCCAGTGTGCTCGCCGCGCCGGTAGCTCCGCCCGCGCCGGCACCAGAACCGGAGAAGCGTGGACCCGGACGGCCGCCCAAGATACCGGGAAACGCATAAGCGCGTCCGCACGCACGCCAGCCGGCGAGCGAGACACGTTCCCGGACTGGCGTGGGGAAACCGTCTTGGTTCTCGGCGCTGGTATGTCGGCGAAGACGGTGGCCGATACGCTCCGGCCGGGAGCGGTGCGGGTGATCGCGATAAACCGGTCATTCGAATTGATGCCATCGGCCGAAGTCCTTTACGCGGCCGATTCAGGTTTCTGGCGCGCGTACCCGCGCGCACGCAAGTTCGATGGTTGGCGGTTCTGCGCCGATGATCACATTCGTTATTTGGACTCAGGCGTCTACCCTGTGACCATTGCGAAGGGTCCGACAAAACTTAGGCTAACAGAAATGATCAGGCAGCCGGTCGGCACCGTCGGTTATGGTGGCAATTCAGGATTTCAGGCGGTTAATCTTGCGGCGCAGTTTGGGGCGTCTAAGATATTGCTATGTCTGGATTATTGCGGGGCGCACTGGCATCCGGACCATGGGCCGGGACTTCGCAATCCAAGTGCTTTTGAATTTAAGAAATGGGCGAACGACCTCGACCGGCAAGCTGGAATTCTAAGATCTTGGGGCATTGAAGTCTTAAACGTCGCACGAAATAGTATTTTGAGAGCTTACCCTTATGCCGACTGCGGTTTGTTTAATAAGAACGAGTGTGCATTATAGGCACGAAGCTTTTATAAAAGGGCTCGCGGCCGCCGGTTACATCGTAACTACCAAACCGCTTAGGAAGATCGACCGCGACGACATTCTTGTTATCTGGAATCGCGGCAGTCAATTTCAGTATGAAGCGCGGCGGCATGACCATGCACATTCTCGGATCATCGTCGCCGAGAACGGCTATACGGACGCGGTCGACCAGGACGGCCATCAATGGTTCAGCCTGGCGATCGACCATCACAACGGGTGCGGTCGCTGGTATCAGGGGGAAACCGCGCGTTTTCCGCTCATGGGCCAAAATCTGAGGCCGTGGCGGGAGGAAGGCGGTTTCATCCTGGTGTTGCCGCAACGTGGCATCGGTGCGCCTGGCGTGGCCATGCCGGCGAGCTGGCCGCGCCTGATCGTCGAGCGTTTGAAGAAGGTGACGCGGCGCGAGATCCGGGTTCGGCCTCACCCTGGATTGAAGTCGCTCGCCAAGCCGCTGGCGCCCGCGCTCGCGGGATGTCACGCCGTGGTGACTTGGGGTTCGGGCGCGGCGCTAAAATCCATCATGCTCGGCGTGCCGGCGTTTTATGAGCTTCCCGGCTGGATAGGTGCGCCGGCTGCGCGGTTCGGGTTCGACACGATCGAGAACCCGTTCCTCGGCGATCGCGTGCCGATGTTTGAGCGTATGGCATGGTCACAATGGACGGTCGCCGAGATCTCCAGCGGTGAACCTTTCCGGATGCTTATGAAGGTGCCCAAGAAATGAAAGTCGCTCTTTACGCCTTCCCGCAAAACGGCCGTGCCAACCATATCGCGGATGCCATGCAGATAGGGTTGACCGTGCATGGCATCCGCGCGCCAATCTTAAGGCGGTGGACCGGTGACGTGGTCGCCGATGTTGTCATCGCATACGGCTGGAACCACGAAGCGGTTTTTACCGCATATCGGCGAGCGGGCGGCCATTTCGCTTATTTCGACATGGGTTATTTCAACCGCAAGCCGGTCGGCGACAAGGGCGGCGCGCGGGAGGGACATCACCGGCTTTCGGTGGATGGTTGGGACACCGCCGACACCATGGCGCGCGGCATGCCGGCCGATCGGTGGGATGATCTGGGAATCGAGGTCGCGCCGAACCGCACCGGCGAGCAGCCGGGCGCGGTGCTGGTCGCCGGCATGTCTGGCAAGGCGGCCGGAACCCATGGGTTCAAGCCGCTAGAGTGGGAACTTCGCACGGTTGCCCAGATCAAGAAAGAATTTCCCACGGTCGAGGTGATCTATCGACCCAAGCCGGCGAGCTTGGACGCGATCGAGCCGATTGCCGATGTTCTTAAGCGCGTTGGCATGATCGTCACCCATCATTCAAACGTCGCGGTCGATGGCTTGGTTGCGGCGGTACCGTCATGGGCGGCGAAGGGTGTCGGCAAAATGGTGTCGGTGCCGTCGATGCTCGACGCGGTCGCGCAGCGCGCGCCGGTACTGTCGCTCGACGAACGCCGGGCCCTGCTCGCCGATGTCGCTTATGCGCAATGGGCGCCGTCGGAGATGCGCTCCGGCGCGGCCTGGGAACATATCCGGAGGATCATCGAGTGAGGTGGTGGCTTGGTCGGCTATGGATGTGGTTTCGCGGTGATCGTGGATGCGGCGGTGAGGGGTTCACCCTCGACAAGCAGAATCTTCCGGTTCCGTGTTTTAAACGAGGGTGTCACTGATGAAGTTCGTTTTCTACATCGCGGAAGGCAAGTCGCGCGAAGCACCCCTTTGCGAAGCTTGGGTGAAAGGGTGCCGCATAACTGGCGATCATGTCACGGTCGCGCCGAACAGGGGGAACCCTATCCCGGCTGATGTCGCGATTATGGTCGGGCTCAAGTCGATCGTGCTGCGTGAAGCCTGCGTCGCGGCCGGTCAACGGGTCCTGATCTTCGACAAAGGATATGATCGCCGGGATGATTGGTGGCGCATGGCGATCGACGCGCACCAGCCGACTGACTATCTCGGCAAAATCCCGCGCGACTACGCGCGTGCGGCCGCGCAAGGATGGAACCCAAAACCATGGCGTCAACCGCACCCCGCTTCCCCTGTGATCATCGCGGGCGGTGGCCGTAAATATTACATCACGCATGATCTTCCGGAGCCGGCCGAATATGTCGCCGAGATTGTGCGTGATATTCGTGCGGCAGGATGCACGCGCAAGATTTGGTATCGTCCCAAGCCTTCGATGTCCGACGTGGTACCAGTTGCGGGAACGACCTTGTCTCGGCATAAATCAATTTACGAGATCTTGGACGATGCACATGCGCTGATCACTTACGGCTCGAATGCTTGCTTTGAGGCGATGCTTGCCGGCGTGCCGTCGATCGTGCTCGGCGACGCGATCGCGGGTCCCATATCGTCGCGCCAGATCGACGACATAGAGGACCCGCTACTTGCACCAGACGGGGGGCGTCTATCGCTGCTTGCCAGTCTAGCTTACTGTCAATTTCGCGCAAGTGAGATCGCGAGCGGATGGGGCGTCAATGAAATTAAAACGCAATTACGCGAAGTTGTACCGGGAACATCACGCGACATATGAAAAACATTTCTCTGGTAAAGTAAGTCAGGCACAAATCAGAGAAATAAGAAAATTAGTCGAGTGGTCGAAACCTGATCGATTGCTAGATTATGGATCTGGTAAAGGCTACCAATACTTAGAAAAACGGATTCATGATCAATGGGGCGGCCTCCTTCCTTATTGCTATGATCCGGGTGTTCTACAGATCGGCAATAAACCAGACGGTACATTCGGCGGTGTCATCTGTACCGACGTCATGGAACACATTGACCCGGACGATGTCGACATGATCCTTGCCGACATTTTCGGGTCTTTGCATCAGACCGGACCGGTGTTCGCTTATTTTCACATCAGCACCAGGCTTGCCGGAAAGGTGTTCGACAACGGCGAAAACGTTCACCTCACCGTGCAACCGTCGAGTTGGTGGGATGCCAAATTGAATCGTTTCGAGACGCGGCCGGATCTCATCATACGGGCGACCTATGCAGATTAGAATCGTCAGCACATGCAACGCGGAAGGCTGGAAACAGACCGGCCGGCGTATGGCGGAAACCTTCGTCGAGCACTGGCCGAAGCAGGCGACGCTTGAGGTTTACGCCGAAGGGTTCACGGTCGACGTTGCCGGCGTCGTCCAACGCCAGTTGCCGGAATGGTTTGAAGCTTGGAAGGTCCGGCACGCCGACAACCCGGACGCGCACGGGCGGAACAAAGCGCGGTTCGGCAAGATCGACCTGCGTAAGGGCAAGCCGTATAGCTATCGCCGCGATTGCGTTCGGTTCGCGCACAAGGTCGCGGCGCTGACTGACGCGGCCGCGCGGCCGCCGGCCGCGCCGGGTTGGTTGATCATGTGCGATGCGGACGTGGTGACACACGCAACCGTGACGCTCGATTGGCTGCAATCCCTGGTGAAGGACCCGGCGTTTTACATGGCCTGGCTCGATCGTGCGGCCTGGTATCCAGAATGCGGGTTCGTGGTGTTCAACGAGACGCACCCGGCGCATGTGCCGTTCATGACCTGGTTTCGCGACGTCTATGCGACCGATTACGTTTTCAAGTTCCAGGAAACCCACGACAGCTTTGTGTTGCAACAGCTTGTTGCGCGTGCGGTCGCGCGGGGGGACTTTCCTAAACCTGTCAGCCTATCCGGCAACGATATGGCGCGGCGGTCGTCACATCCGTTCGTTTATTCTCGGCTGGCCGAACGTCTCGACCACGCCAAAGGGAAATTCAAAGCCGGCGGTCGCACGCCGCGCGGATACGTGAAGCGCGGTGAGGCGCATTGGCAATGAAGTTTGTGGATTACGATCGGAAGATGCAGAAAATCCTTGCGGCACCCGAACCTTACCAGGGCGATCGGTTGGCGCGGGCATTGCCGTTCTGTCGTCAGCGTCGCCATGCGCTCGACGTGGGTGCAAACATTGGACTTTGGACGATTCAACTTGTCGCCGTCTTTGAGTGGATAACAGCTTTCGAACCGCATCCGGATAGTGTTATCGCGCTACGCGAAAATGTCATCAATCGACCGTCGGTGAAGGTTTCGTCAGTTGCGATCGGCAATCTAAACGGGATTGCATATTTGGATAACTTAAAACACCCGTTTGGTTCGCATATTTCACCGGCTGATGTGCGTGGTGAAGTTGAAATCGACATGCGGACTCTTGATGATTTTAAGTTGACGCAGGTCGACTTCATCAAAATTGATGTCGAGGGGTTCGAAACATTCGTCGTCGAGGGAGGCGAAGAAACAATTCGCCGCGACCGGCCGGTGATAGTGGTCGAGCAGAAACATGAAAGTCGGTATGGTTTGGAACAACGCGCCACTGTGACCATGCTAGAGAAGTGGGGCGCAACGGTCGAATGGAAGATTAAACACGATTTCTGTATGAGGTGGAAATGACTGTTCCATATACAAAAACTAACGTTGGTAACAAGTTGTTTACGATCGAATGGGATCTTGAATTGACTGACGCCATGGGTTCTGTTTCTGGAGATGTTTTCGAAGCTGTCGATTGTGAATTGCTTTCAATTCATGCGACAACTTTAGGTGTTGGTGCGTTGAGTAAGTTCAATTTCAGTAATAAAAATTCCGCGAGTGTTTCGATAAATATTGGAAACCCTGACAACAATATAATTATCGAACCTCCGTTTCCTTCCGTTCGTTTCTACAGCCCAACTCTCGAAGAAGCGGAAGCGACTTTGGCTGTTGCTCTGTTGTTCAAGGAAATCTAAAACATGATAGTTTATCCGCGTGTTGTCGTCGAACGTATTGGTAAAGTAATTGGTAACACGCGGGTAGACCAAGCGACCATTCAGTTTGAATGTATGAAGCCTGTTATTGAAAAACTTGCACCACATTCGCTTTTAGATTTGGGTTGCGGTTGGGCAATCATCGATATTTTCATTGCTCAACATGCGCCGGTTACTGAAATCCATCTGGTTGATGGTACAGGCGACGGTACTGTGGAAAAGCGGTCCGGTTTCAAGGATGATACCAAGGCTTGGAATGATGTTCGGTTCGGCGCGGCGATCGTGAGGGAGAACCTTGGTCATTCGGTGGAAGTGTTCGAACATTTCTCAGAACCTGAGAAGATTAATACTCAAGTTGATTTGATTATTTCCTGTCGTTCTTGGGGTCATCATTACCCGATTTCCATTTATTCCGAAACCGTGATGCGTTGTGTTAAGCCGGGTGGTTTTGTAATTACGGATATACGGACAAATACCGACGGATTAGAACAACTTAAGAAAATGGGTCTGGAGATCGTCGAACAAATACCTGACAAATCTTCTAAGTGTACCCGTTGGCTGCTTAAGGATATGAGATAATGCCTAAACCGTTTCGTTATGACGACCTGGTTTCCCCTGGTTATTGCGAACTACTACATGAAATGCATCAGTCGATGCCATGGGGAAACAAAGGTTATAAGTACGGTAATGACATTATTGAATTTATGAGTTCGCTTGGTGATGAAGGCGGACAAATGTCGATAATTGATTATGGTTGCGGACAAGCGACTTTAATTGAACATTATCCGGATTTGAATATTCGGTGTTATGATCCTGGTGTTATTGAATTTTCAGATATGCCGGAGCCTGCGGACCTTGTGATTTGCACGGATGTTCTAGAGCATATCGAACCGGAGCTTTTATATAATGTTCTCCGGCATATAGCCGAGCTTGCACAGATGGGAATTTATTTGCACATCGCGACGAAGCCGGCGAAGCAACAGCTTCCCGATGGGCGAAACGCGCATCTGATTGTTCAAGGTCTGGAATGGTGGCGCGATAAGCTCGCGACAATTTCGGATCATTGGCAGATCCGGGACATGATTGAGGGTTCGAAGTCTTTGACTTTTTGGTTAGTGAGGAACTGATGAAACACGCGCGCCCAGACTATGACCGCATTCAAGATCCGGCCGGGCTCATACCGGACGATGAACCCGTTTTCCTGGTCCGTGGTTCCGATGCGGTCGCCGCGCGGACAGTTCGTTTTTGGGCGAACGAGGCGGAAGCCAAGGGCGCGGCGCCGAACATCGTCGAGGCTGCTCGCCGGCAAGCCGAGCTTATGGACGCTTGGCCGATTCACAAGGTTCCGGACATGCCGGCATGAGCACTTGGATGTGTCCGAAATGTGGGTTCGTGCAAGGCTACCTGACCTTGCGTGCGCGTGACGGCGCGATCGGTGAGTCGCGCGGACCGGAAATTAAGTTGTGCCCAAACGATGATACGGAGCTTTATGAAATGCGCATAGTCGAAGGAATTTCCTTACCTTTGGGGGATACCCATTTCGCCGAGCATCTTGCAAAGGGTCCGGCATTCGAAGGCAAGGGAACCTATCAGTTCAGCAAGATCGAGCGCGCGTTAGAAGTGGCGACCAGGCGCGGGCTTGCACTCGACGTGGGTGCGCATATCGGGCTTTGGTCGCGCGTGCTCGCGCATTCGTTCGCGCGGGTGATCGCCTTTGAGCCATTGCCCGCGTTGCATCCGCATTTTCGGATCAACACGGAAGATTGCCCCAACGTCAAGCTGATCGAATGCGCGGTCGGCGCCGAGTGCGGCGAGCTGGACATCGTCACGGTGGCCGATAATTCCGGCAATGGTCACGTCGCACCGGTGGGTGTCTCCGGCGCGTGCATCGCGCATGTCGAGGCGGTGACGATCGACAGCCTGAATTTGCACGGCGTTGACTTCATCAAGATCGACGTCGAGGGGTTCGAGCTTCCTGTTGTCCAGGGCGGCGCGCGCACGATTCAACGTGATCGGCCGGTCATGGTGGTCGAGCAGAAACCCAACAATGCGGAGCGCTACGGGCGCGGCCAGTTCGCGGCGGTCGACCTGCTCAAGGCATGGGGATATGTGGTCGCCTGGGAAAAGGCGGGCGATTTCTGTCTGACGTGGGCGGCATGATGGCGCCGGCCGATGAGACGTTCTGCGAATTGAACGTCGAAAAAGAGGGCGAACGGTTTGTCGTCCGTGATCAAGACGGGCGTAGGGTTCGCGGTGTGCGTGCGGTTTCCGTGAATCAGCGCATGCGAGAAGTGACTACGGCCACGGTGGAATTTATCGTGTTCAAGTCCGGCACGCCGGAAGCGGTCAAATGAGCGAGTGCGTTAAAGGCGAGCGAGTGCCGCGCCGGAGCATAGGGGTGTGGCTTTGGGATGCCTTAATCAATACCGGCGAGGGTTCGGCGCTCGCCGGTATGGGCTGGACTGAACCAGATCCAACCGGGAGCTGTCCGAAATGTGGCGCAAAGCCGGGGGAAGTCCATAAATGAGACAGTCGATTTTTATCGGTTTCGACCATCGCCACGCGGCCGCGCACGCCGTTTGCCGGCATAGTATCGAGCGGCGTTTGACTCGACCGACATCGGTGCGCGGCGTGGTGCTGGCCGATCTGCGCGCGATGGGGCTCTATACGCGGCCAACGGAGATGCACGAGCACGACCAGCTATGGGACGTGATCAGCGAAGCGCCGATGTCGACAGAGTTTGCCATCAGCCGATTCCTGACACCGCATCTCGCCGGTATCGGCATGGCCGCATTCATGGATTGCGATATCCTGGCGCGGGTCAATCTCGGCAAA
>DATKIP010000025.1 GCA_035544015.1 Candidatus Saccharimonadia bacterium | reverse complement strand
GCAGCGCATGCCCTACCACGGGTACTACTACCGGGTGCTCACACGCCAGGGGCCGAGCGCACTCGGCGGCGCAATCGACTACGTGGTACGTGGCAAGATGATCGGCGGGTTCGCGCTGTTGGCCTATCCGGCGGAATACGGCAATTCCGGCGTGATGACTTTTGTGGTCAATCACCAGGACGTCGTGTTCCAGAAGGATCTGGGGCTGAGCACCGCGCGCGTCGCCGGCGCGATGACGACCTTCAATCCTGACCAGAGCTGGTCGCGCGTGGTGATCCAGCAACCACAGAGTCAGCGTTAGGAGAACGCAAATGGAGCAGAGCACTCTTTGCGCCCCAATTTACAGTCTCGGCGGATGAAGCAGTGGCAGTGACCAAATCGAGAGCGATGAATATGCAGAAAAGCAGAAATCTCATAGATGCACCGTGTCAGAGCCAAGTGTTTGATACTGGTTGGTAGGTCTGACCCCATCCCAGGACTTGTTCATCGGCTTGCTCGCGCCGCCGATTATCATGGTCAAAGCCTTTTTGAGGTCAGGCCCGCCCCTATGCGACCTTGAAAACACCCATTTTCGCTCACCGTTTTAGCGGGACATAGGCATCACTCGAACAAAATCTGGGTCGTCACTGTTGACTCTCCGGGATTGGCGTGGAGAGGGGCAATGGGGCAATTCAACGTTGGCGAAGTAGTGACCTGCATTCCGATGATTTCTCGACTTGCGGCTCCCGGCGACTACAAGATCGTAGGTGAGATGCCGGAACGAGACGGCGACCGTATGTATAGGATCAAAAGTCCACGCGAAGAGCACGAGCGGGTCGTAGCAGAGAGCCTGCTAGTCAGATCGGAGGGTCATTTACCAGACGGGGCTATGGCGCAGCGCTTGCGGCGAGGATCGATAACGTTGCCAAAGCTGAGGATCGCATTACGGATTGATGCGGACGATGAGCCAGATGGTTGGAGCGTCGTATCGGTGCCGGGGCATTAGCGGCGCAACGCTCGGGGTGCGGGATTGCAGGCGTGGTGTAAGCGTGCCAGCGCGTTCTCTATTGGCAGCATCAATCCTTCCAGAATCCTTGACCGATCGGGCGGTCGAGATAATCGACCTGTTTCCCAGATAGCGTTGGATCGGTGTCTCGACCCATTTGCTAACCTGTAGCCGCACGTGTGGTGCGCGCCAAGGCTGTCGCGAAGTTCATTCAAGGCGCCTCTTCGTCGGACTCGGGCCACTCGACCATGTCGACATGCCCGCAGTCGGTGCACTGAAACAGGAGGATCGCTGGGAGTCTGTGGTCGAGCCAGGGCAGTAGCCTGGCGAGCTTCATGCGCGCCGCGCAACGACGACAGATCAGCCTCGTCTTTGGCTGGTCGTCCATGCCTGATTATTGGCGTTCGCGAGTGCCGGCACGAAACAGGGAAATTCGTACGCCGCGCGTCGGTCGAAGCCACTTCGGTGGTGGGGGATCGGGCTCGCGTTCGGCGGTTCCGACGTATCCGCAGCCTCCGCATAAGTGGACGACCAGCCCAGACAGCGGCCGCACTGGCGGGAGCTTGCGGGCAAGCCGCATCGCATCCCCGCATTGGGGGCACAAGGGTGCCGTCTCCGGGTCTTTCCGAACAAGCATGCTTGGCAACCAGTGCGGGGAGCATTTCCGCCCACGCCGCTCGACAGGCCAATACTGCAGCCTCACGTGCCGAAAAGCTAGTGCTCGGTTCCGCACCGTTAGCGTCCCACAGCTCAGAAACGGGGCGTCGACGACATCGCCCATTATCGACTCCCACAGCCGCTAGTGGTCTTTGCCTGACAGAAGAGTCCTGATTGGGGTGCGATCACCAGGGACCGTAACGCCTCGCAGAAACACGCTTGGCGGGCGGCGATCATCCTCTCGAGCGCCGACGGTGTTGGCACCAACGAGATCATGCGCCGGACCGGCAAGTCGAAGACCTGCGTCTGGCGCTGGCAGGAACGGTTCATGAAGGAAGGCATCGCCGGCCTCCTGCACGACAAGACGCGGCCCTCGCGCATCCCTCCGCTCGGTCCGGAGGTGGCCGCGCGCGTGGTGGCGCTGACGCTTGCCGATCCGCCGGTCGAGACCACCCATTGGACCGCCGATCTGATGGCACGGGCGAGCGGCATCAGCGCCAGCGCGGTCCGGCGCATCTGGAAGGCGCACGGGCTTCAGCCGCACCGTTATCGGCAATTCAAGCTCTCGAACGATCCGAACTTCGTCGACAAGCTGCGCGACGTGGTCGGGCTCTATGTCGATCCGCCGGCCCACGCCATCGTGCTTTCGCTCGACGAGAAGAGCCAAATCCAGGCTCTCGATCGCACCCAGCCGGGCCTGCCGCTGAAGAAGGGCCGGCTCGGCACCATGACGCACGACTACAAGCGCCATGGCACCACGACCCTGTTCGCTGCGCTCAACGTCCTCGACGGGACCGTCATCGGCCGCAACATGCAGCGCCACCGCCATCAGGAGTTCATGCGCTTCCTGAACGCGATCGAGGCCGAGGTGCCGGCCGGCAAGATGGTCCACGTCATCCTCGACAACTACGCCGCCCACAAGCATCCCAAGGTCCGCGCCTGGCTCGACCGGCACGAGCGCTTCGTCTTCCACTTCACGC
>DATKIP010000024.1 GCA_035544015.1 Candidatus Saccharimonadia bacterium | reverse complement strand
GCCTTCATCACGATGAAGGCCGGACTGGTGATCAGGTCGTGGGCCTTGAGCAGGCGATACACCGAGGCTTCCGACACGAAGTAGCGCTCGGCATCGGTAAAGCGCACGGCCAGTTCACGGGGTGAGAGCTCAGGTTCGTCGAGGGCCAATGTGACGATCCGGGCGCGGACGTCATCGGGGATGCGGTTCCACACCCGATCAGGCCGAGGGCTGCGATCGTCCAGCGCCTCTGGCCCTCCGGTCTGATAAAGATCGCACCATCGATAAAACGTGGATCTCGGGATGCCGATCTGCTCCAGCACACGCCGAACCGGCAGATGGGATTGCTCGACGAGCCGGATGATCTCCAGCTTTTCTGAGGCCGGATATCTCATTCGCCGTCCTCCCCATCCGCCGTCACGCTTTTTTTGAGCAGACGGTTCTCCAGGGTCAGATCGGCGACCACCTCCTTGAGCGCCGTGGCCTCACGCCGCAGATCGTGGACCTCGTCCGAGGTGGCGGCCCGGGCTGTATCGCCAGCCAGGCGCTTCTTTCCAGCCTCCAGGAAGTCCTTCGACCAGCGATAGTACAGGTTCTGCGCGATCCCCTCGCGGCGACACAGCTCGGCAATGCTGTCCTCGCCGCGCAGGCCTTCCAGAACGATCCGGATCTTCTCCTCGGCCGAATAGTGCTTGCGCGTCGCCCGTCGGATGTCCTGGACAACCTTCTCAGCCGGTTCCTTCAATGGTCGGGTTTGCTGTCTCATCTTCGCTCCTATGAACGTTACGATGAGCCAGAAACTCTCCCTTATTCAATCCACCCGGTCTGTCCAATGAGCGCTGACGGCGGACATTCTGCACATCATTGGTGCGCAGCTTCTCGAGCGCCTTGCCCACGGAGAGCTTAGTAATTTCAGCCATAGTGGTCTCCTTTAGATGCTCGGTCCTGAAGTTATTTCTGGCTCGGCGAAGGTTATCTGGAGGCTAGCAGGCCATCATGAAGGGGTGCTTTCATCTTCACTCAGCTGGCGTTGCGCCAGCGCGAGCGTGTCTGGCTCGGTGTCTGACACCTGCGGCATTTGAGTGGCCATGCCCCCCATGCAATCGCTGTGTGCGCCTCGCAACCACGGTCGCCAGTGATCACGCAACACTCGCTACCAAGCGGATGCTACTCCT
>DATKIP010000023.1 GCA_035544015.1 Candidatus Saccharimonadia bacterium | reverse complement strand
TTGCCTCGTTTGAAGCTCGCTTCAATGCAGGCGCCCGCCTTGATGACCCGTGCCAGCTCCGCCAGTGACGGCTCTTCCAGCTCCGCCTTCGGACACACACGTCGGACTTAGGGAGTAATGATAGCGATAGCGGGCGTCCTGATCGGTGGCATCCCGCGAGGCACGGGGCTCCAACGTGCGGTCCTCCGTGAGGGGCCGCCGGGTGACCACCAGCCACTCCTCGGGTCCCGTGCGTTTGCGCTCGATGCGCGTCTGCATCCGGCGTTTGACCCTCTCGATGGCCACTGGCCCTTTTTCACCGTCTCGCACCGTCAAGCTCACATTCCGCACCCTTTTTCACAGTTCCGAGGCATTTTGGCGGAGCCTCCTGCAGGAGGAGAGGGTGAGCTATGCGTGGACTATTTCATGCACTACAACCTCTTGTTTCTAGGTCATTTGTTCATTAATCACAACTTCATGCAAACTGGGAGGCCCATTGCTGACCCTCCGGGGTGAGCATCAGGGATTCGGCTTTCCCACCAGACGAGCGACCAATGACGATCCAGCCCCGCACTTCCAAGGTGTGGAGGCTATGGCTGACATTGCCCTTGTCCCGCTGGAGAGCACGGACCAGCTCCTCGTGGCTGCTCGTGATTATGCCTTTCGTCCGCTGGTGATCGGCGACCAGCCAGCGCAGGATACGCTTCTGCAGCTGTGAGAGGCGTGCTGTAGGCATCCCCTTTCCCTTATCCACTCTGAGGGCCCGTGAAACAGGAGGTAGGAACATCGAGGGCCGTCAGATACTGCTGTTGGACCGCCGAGAGCGGCCGGGCGAGCTGGCGTTGGTGCCCGAGCTTCACGACGGTCACCCCCGCAAATTTCGTGACCATCATGAAGGAGGTCGGCCGCTCCGTCGCTTTCTTGTCCCAACCCGGCAAGGGAATGCTGGTGGTGTCGACATACGTCCGCATCGTCCGTTCCATCAAGCGCCAGATCAGTAGCGCCAATAAGCACACGAGGCCCAAGACCTCGATGCGTTCCGGCTTCTTGAGGTACAAACTATTGACAATGACCGGATCTTTGAGAAACCCGTAGTTCTGCTCCGTACCGTGTTGCTCTTTGTAGACGGTGAGGACATCTCGAGCGCTATGGGCGAGGTCCCCCGCGGTCGGCACATTGGTGAGCAGCACGAAGCAGCCCGCCTCTTCATACATGCGGGCAATGCGCTCGCTCTGGGCGCTGACGGTAGCCTTGAGCCCATACCGCATGACTTTGACGGCGCGCGGCTTGGTGGTGCTTGGCCGGCCCCGGCCATACTGGGGCCGTTCCTCCACGGCGACATCGAGGAGATGATAGGCCGTGTGCACGGCGCGCCACTGCGCCGCCGCGGCTTCCGCATCGGCGCGGCAGAAATACGCCTGCTGCTCTGCGGTGCGCGCGGTAGCCTGCAGGGTACTATACGACGCCTGGAGCGCACGTTCCAGCCGCTTCTCCCGCCGTTTGTCCTGCGCGCTGGAGTGGAGGACCACCGCCCGATAGGGGGTCCCGTAGAGCGTGACCTCGCTTTCATAGGCTTTATAGGAAGTAGCAGGACGGTGCTGCGTCGGCTGCGTGTGGGCGATGACCCCGAGCTCTTCCCACGTGTTGTGTGCCACGGCCTCGGCGATGAGACGTCCGCATTCGTTATAGGTGGCTGGTAAGCGGCTGATGAACAAGGTGTCGCCGAGCGCCGTCAGATTCGCCTCCGTCACCAGCGCCGCATCGGCCACGTAGATGTAGGCTCCTGGCGCCACCCCATGCTGCGCCAGGAACGTCGCGATGTTCGACAAGAGGGTGTTGTTCACGGTTTTATCCGAGGCATGGCCATCGTGCGGTTTGCCCCAGATGGGTACGGCACGCTCCACACACAGGGTCGAGAAGACGAACTGCTTCAGATCCGGCCGCTTGGCCTTGCTATCGCCATGCGTAATCGTAAAGGGCACCGCCTGCTTCTGCTGGTCTTGTGGGTCTGCAGGCGGTAGATACTCCCCATAGACGCTGACCGACGTCGTATCAAAGTGCACGTACCGCTTGTCCAACCCAAACACCTGATCGGCACGCACAGCGCAGGCGGTGAAGAGCTTCATCGTGCCGATCTCGTAGAGGCGATCGAGGACACGCCCGACTGTGTCGTCATTAAAGGCCTCCGGCGCGACGGCCTTGCCCAAAAGCAGTGCCGTGTCTTGCTGGGCAAAGACCTCCTCCAAGCGGTACAGCGGACTGCGTCCACTCAAGGTATCGAGGATCATGCCAAGCACAATGGTCCCTGGATCGATGGCCATCTCGGTTGACACCAACTGGTTGATCACCTCTACCAAGCCAATCTTGTCAGCATAGGCCTTCACGATGGGCAGATGTTGGACTTGGTATACTTCGATCTTTGGTGGTAGAATGAGACCCATATCACTCTCCAGGGGGGAAGGCGCTCGGTTCATCTCCTCTCATACGACGAAAACATAACACTGCGGGGCACTGCTGTGCTAAAAATGCGCACCCTGGAAAATGCGTGGGTCAGTATCCGAGGGGGTGCGGAATGTGAGCCACCGGATCCCATCCGGGGGTTTTCGTGCGATCGCCGACCAGGCCGCCCATCACCAGCCGCCAGTCGCAACGGCCCTCGTAGCGCCAGCGGAGCAGCCGCAGCTTCGGTTCGGACCCCCATGCCCATGAGCATATGGCGTCAGTATACTCGACCACTTCGACTCGCTGAACC
>DATKIP010000022.1 GCA_035544015.1 Candidatus Saccharimonadia bacterium | reverse complement strand
TTAAAATCTTCTCCTGGAGGTTGCATATTTCTGGGCTATCGTCCGCTCGAGAAACGGGGCACCTCGCCGACCGCTTGGCGCTGGAGCTCGGCACCGGTAGCGTTTTCATGTAGTCGACGGCATTCCGCTTGTATCGACTTCGTCGAGCGGTTGAGGGCTGAGTGTCTGTCCGGGGAGAAATTGAATCCTCTGAATCATTTGTGATTCAATAGAGGCGGCCTGATTCGGAGGGGCCAGCGATGTGGACGAATGAAAATCGCGCGCGGTATGACCGCAGTCATTTGCGCTATCCCAGCGACCTCAGCGACGACGAATGGAAACTGGTCGAACCGTTGATCCCGCCAGGCAAGCGCGGCGGCGACAAACGCACAGTGATCATGCGCGAGGTTGTGAACGGCCTCATGTATATTCTCTCCACCGGTTGTCAGTGGCGGGCCATCCCGAAAGACCTGCCGCCGCGCTCGACGTTGTACGATTATTTCGACCTATGGAGTTGGGATGGCACGCTCGATCTCATACATTATGAGCTCTATGTAAAATGCCGCGAAGCGATTGGCCGGGAAGCCAGTCCCACCGCCGCCGTCATCGACAGCCAAAGCGTCAAAAGCGCTGAAAAAGGGGGGCTTCGATTGATCCGCCGGGCTACGACGCGGGAAAGAAGATCAAGGGCAAGAAGCGGCACATTCTCGTCGATACCCAAGGCCTGTTGATGCATGCTATCGTTCATGCCGCTGATATTCAGGATCGCGACGGCGGCGCATTCGTCATGGCGACCATGTTCGGCATGTATCCGTTCCTGATGAAACTCTACGCCGATGGCGGCTATCAAGGCCCGCTGTTTCGCCGCGCCGTGGCAAAAATAATGGCACGGCTGAATGTGGAGATCGTCAAGCGTTCTGATCACACAAAAGGATTTGTCGTCCTCCCGAAGCGCTGGGTGGTCGAACGAACGTTCGCATGGCTCGGGCGATGCAGGCGTCTCGCCAAAGATTGGGAGAATCTCAACCGAAAGGCGCTCGCATTTCTGCGCCTCGCTTCAATCAGGCTCATGCTCAGAAAACTATGCAATCCCGCATGATCTCTCCGGACAGACTCTAAGCGAAGTCATACGCATGGGCGACTACCGGACGGCGCTGGGCGTCCCGCTTTTACGTGAAGGCGTTCCGATTGGCGTTATTTTCCTCACGCGTTGCACAGTACAACCCTTCACCGACAAGCAAATCGAGCTGGCCACGACATTCGCCGATCAAGCGGCGATCGCCATTGAGAACGTAGGGTTGTTCGACGAGGTACA
>DATKIP010000021.1 GCA_035544015.1 Candidatus Saccharimonadia bacterium | reverse complement strand
GACTTGGCGCTCAAAGAGTCCCGCCTGAACATCTTCGCCCAGCATGAGATGCTGATGGTGACGTTCCGGAGGCCGCAACCGCCTGCTGGAGACATCCCTATCTACAACGGACGCGGATGCACGCTGCTCGAGCTCAGCCAGGGGAAATGCCGCTGGCCGATCAGCAACCCGGGCGCCCAGGACTTCTGCTTCTGCGGGAACGAGCCAGTCAAAGGATTGCCCTATTGCCCGGGGCACGCGCGCATCGCATATCGGTCGGTCGGTCGGCAGCGCAGCCGGGCGGGTGCGTGAGCATACCACCGCTGCAGCGCCGCCGAGCAGCGTGATGAACTCGCGGCGACGGAGTAGCGGTAGGGACGCGTGTTTCATGACGCGCCCCCCGCACAGAACCGTACGTGCGGCTTGCCCGCATACGGCTCCCACCTCGGGTGTGTGACGGCGAAGCGTTCGCTTGGCCAAGGATGGAGGATGATCGGTTTGGGAAGCCACGCGTCCGCCAGTTGCGTCATCCGCTCCCACGTGAGCCGACCCTTTTGGCTGCGACGCCGCAGCGTGCGCCGCCAGAGGTCGGTGACATGGTGCCGGAACGCGTCCAGTGCACGCGCATTGGTCGGCACGGCGTGATAGTTGAAGTAGCCGCGCACGACCCGCTCCAGCCATCGCCCCTGCTTGGGGATCGGCTGGTGCATGCGCTGCCGCAGCTCGTCCTTGATCATCCGCAGCTTCGCCTTCATGCGGTCCCGCCGGCTCCTCCGCCGAAGCTGGAATTTACCTGCACGGGTCTTCCCGCAAGTGAAGGTGAAGCCCATGAAGTCGAAGGTCTCCGGCTTGCCGAGCCCGAGCCGCTTGCGACTTTCCGCCGCGAAGCGTCCGAACTCGATCAACCGGGTTTTCTCGGGATGCAGCGACAACGCAAACTCCCGTAACCGTTCGCGCATCTCGTCCAGGAAGCACCGGGCGTCGACATGGTGCTGGAATCCGACGATGAAGTCGTCGGCATAGCGCACGATGATCATATCGCCGGTGGCCTTGCGCCGTCGCCAGCGCGCGGCCCAGAGGTCGAGTGCGTAGTGCAGGTAGATGTTGGCAAGCAACGGTGAGATCACCGATCCCTGCCCAGTCCCCTTGTCACTGACTGATACGACCCCGTCTTCGAGAACGCCTGCCTTCAACCATTTCTGGATCAGGCGGATGATGCGCCGGTCGCCGATCCGATGCTCCAGGAAGCGGATCAGCCAATCCTGGCTGATCTCGTCGAAGAACGACCGGATGTCGGCGTCCAGTATGAAGCTCACCTTCCTGCTGCCGATCCCGACACAGAGCGCATCCAGCGCGTCGTGCGCGCCGCGTCCCGGTCGGAACCCATACGAGATTCCGAGGAAATCCTCCTCGTAGATCGCATTCAGCAGTGCAACTATCGCCCGTTGGACGATCTTGTCCTCCAGGGCGGCGACCGCCAGCGGGCGCTGCCGACCGTCCGGTTTGGGAATGTAGACCCGTCGTGACGGCAGTGCCCGATACGCTCCTCGTTGGACCCGGTCGTGCAAGTCCTCGAGATTGCGCTCGAGGTCTGCCTCGTAGTCCTTCCACGTCAGCCGATCCACGCCGGGGGCTGCGTTCTTCTCAAGCTCGAAAAACGCCTCCGTCAACAGCTCGGTGTTGATGTGGTGGAAGAGCGCGGTGAACCTCTCCTTCTTTCTTTCCCTCGCGACTTGCCGTATGCGTTCCAGCGCCTGTGACACGCTCGCCCGACTCTGCGTCCGGTACGTGCTTTGCTGGTCCGCATTTCCCTTGGTCCCCGCCCTTCGCTCCACCGGCTCCGCCGCTTTCCGCTTCGCTGCAGATCGCTCTGGAGCGGGCGGTTCCACTTTGTTCGCAGGCTTCACAGCTACTATGGCGAGGTCCGACTTCTCGGGTTCGTGCATCATCGGCTACGGTTCCTCACCTTCCCGATGCGGACCGGATACGGCAGCGCCGCTCCAGTCGAACCCGAGACCTCCCAGGTTCCGATGCAATCCTTTTGCACGTGATGTGGCCTTTGACCCCGGCAGGGCGTCAGCACCTCGCATGTCGGTGCCGCACATGTTGCCTTCGAGCGAATGAAAACCCTCGGCCCCTGCGATGTCTGATCTTTCGTGGCTCAATCCCACACCCCATGCAATTGCTGTGTACGCTTCGTGACCACTGTCGCCAGGGGCCACGCAACACTCGCTA
>DATKIP010000020.1 GCA_035544015.1 Candidatus Saccharimonadia bacterium | reverse complement strand
GTGCGCTTGTCGCGGTTGGACCATAGCAGACCTTCATGGATGCGCACGGCGAGCGGCACGCAAAAGACGCTGTTGGCCGCATGGACGAGCAAGCCGACCGCCTGCATGGAATGCCCCATGATGTATTCTGGCTTGGTGTTTGATTCCGACTGCTGATGCAGGAGCTTTACGGCTGGCATTTTCTTGCCGCGTTTAGGGGCTTTGATGCCATCCCCGACCAGGACCAGCCGGTTGTTGACCCACACGAGGCTTGGGAACAGCTGCAGCACAACTTGCGCCCACAAGGCCGAAAGCCGGTCAAGTTTGATGCCACTGCTGTGAAAGTGATCGAGCAGTTTGGTGTAGAGCCTGGGCCGTAGGTTCAAGGCTCGCACAATGCTGGTGACACCCAGCAATTCCAGGCGCACCGTCAAGCCGGCCACGGCGGTGACGAACCACATAAAGGTTCGCAGGCGCGAGAATGCCGGCCGCAGAAGAAGGATTGCATTCCACCAGATAGCCCACAGCGATAGTGGCAGTCCCCGATCCGGCATGGTCGCATCCACGATTCAAGTTGGGTCGGGTCACCCAATAGGCACCATAGATTCATAATTCGTTAACCATGTTTGGGCTCATGATCCGGATAAGACGAGACCGAGCTGCGTTGCGGCAATCGGAGCCGACGAATATTCCGGCGCCTTGACGGCACGATGGATATTCCGGAGCACGCGCCGCCGCGCCAACACAAAACGGGTCGCGACGGCCCAGACCTGTTTGAGGACATCATGGGCAAGCAACGCCGGGAACAACCGCAAGACAGTATCTTCGCGAACAACCCTTTCCTTGATGGGCTCTTTGATTGGATGGACTCACCCGAGGGCCAGCAATCCATCGAGGTCCGCGACGTCCTCTGGAACTGGCTGGAGGACGTGCAGATCGACGCCAAGCAACGCAAATTGATCTGGCCAGACGCAGAACGGCTCGATCTTGAGCAATCTATTCAGCGCGTCCAGAAAAAGTACCCGGACTTTCCCCGCAACGAGGTCGAGGAGTTCTTACTTGACTGGATTGATATGGGCTACGATCCGGAAAACTACTCCCAGGCGCAACTCGACGAACTTGACAGCCTCACAGAGCGATGGGTCGCCGACCA
>DATKIP010000019.1 GCA_035544015.1 Candidatus Saccharimonadia bacterium | reverse complement strand
AGGTAATGGCAACATTGTGCTGGTTCGAGTCCGGCCAGGGGCACCACTTCGTCGTTCGCCGCCGTTCGCGTTTGTTCGCTGAAGGCCAAATAATCCAGTAAATGCCGGCATTTGTTGCATCGGCCTGTTCGCAGCGGTGCGCGGCGATCTGTTGGTATCCGCGCGATTTGTTGGTATTTTTGTTGGTATCAGAAGCTCAGGCAGATAGAGACTGGGAGCAAAGAAAACGAGCAACCTTGTCATCAGCCTATGTAGATGGCCTGCACCCGGTTTGGATGACACGCAGTTAGGCGAATCCAGCCTTCCGCTCGAACTCCATAGGGCTCAGATACCCGATCGTCGAGTGCCTTCGCTTTGAGTTATACAACAAGGTTTGAGAACGCCCACGGGACCGTGATGAGACCCCATTGGGTGGTCCAAGTGTAATGTTAGTTCAAGACCAGCCTCGGTGCTAGCGTGGCTAGCGAAGCTGGTTGACGTAGCGCAGCCGGCCACGCGGCGAATGCAGGCACGAACACCTCGGGGGCTGGTGGCTTGTAGCCGAGCGATGCATGCGGCCTGATCGTGTTGAAGTGACGCCGCCAACTCTCGATGACGATCTGAGCCTCTCGCAACGTGTAGAAGATTTCGCCGTCGAGCAGTTCATCGCGTAAGCGTGCGTTGAAGCTCTCGACGTATCCGTTCTCCCAGGGGCTGCCCAGGGTGATGTAGGCGGTTTTTGCGCCGACCGCTGTAATCCACTCTTGCACAGCCTTGGCTACAAACTCTGGGCCGTTGTCGGACCTGATATGGCCGGGCACGCCACGCAGGATGAAGAGATCGGACAGAACATCGATCACATCGATGGCCTTGAGCTTGCGGGCCACCCGGATTGCCAGGCATTCATGGGTGAACTCATCGATGACGTTGAGCATTCGATATTTCCGGCCATCGTGGGTGCGGTCCTCGACAAAGTCGTAGGACCAGACGTGATTGCGGTGCTCGGGCCGCAGCCGGATGCATGATCCATCCGAAAGCCAGAGCCGGCCGCGCTTGGGTTGTTTATGGGGGACCTTCAGCCCCTCGCGCCGCCAGATCCGCTCGACCCGCTTGTCGTTGACCAGCCAGCCCGCCTGCTCCAGCAACCCGGCGATCTTGCGATAGCCATAGCGGCCGTATTGCCGGGCCAGTGCGATGGTGTCGGCAGTGAGCCGCTCTTCGTCTTCACGGCCCCGCGGTACCTTGCGCTGCGTCGAACGGTGCTGTCCGAGCGCCGCACAGGCGCGCCGCTCGGAGACATGCATGACCGCTTGGATCTGCTCGATACAGGCGCGACGACGCGCGGGGCTTAGAAGTTTCCCCGGGCAGCCTCCTGCAGAATGAGCTTGTCCAGGGTCAGGTCGGAGACTGCCCTGCGCAGACGACTATTTTCCTGCTCGAGCTGCTTCAGGCGCTTCACCTGATCGGCCTTGAGCCCACCGTACTCTTGACGCCACCGATAATAGGTGACCTCGCTCACGCCGATCTGGCGGATCGCGTCAGCGATGTTCTGGCCCTGCGAGACCAGAACGTCGACCTGCCGCAACTTCGCGACGATCTCTTCAGGCGTGTATCGCTTCTTCGGCATTGCAGTCCTCCTTCATGTCAAAAGACATAGTTCAGGTCGGACCACTTCAAAGGGGGAGGATCAATCCGGACGCGGTGTTCACCGCGATCCATCCGAATTTCTATCCCGACGCTGCGCCCTATCTGCTCACCGGCGTCGATTTACCGCCAACTAATCCCAAGTTTGAGCGCGGCAGCGGTGTCGAAGAGGAGCAAGCGTTAGCAAAGAAAAGCTCCGACCAAGCGTCAACGGTCGAGAAGCTTGTCAGCAGCGGACGGACTGGTGCCAAGGAACGACCATCAACGGCGGGGACTACTGATATAATTGGCGAGTTCAATCGTATCTGGGACGATCCGCGCCCTGGTACACCAGCAGACTAGGTGTTCAGTCCCG
>DATKIP010000018.1 GCA_035544015.1 Candidatus Saccharimonadia bacterium | reverse complement strand
GATAAGAAGAGGACGGCGAGGTCGTAACAGGTCGCCACGAATATCGGTCTGCTACCCGTGTGCCGCCGGAGAAGGTGGTGCCTGACTATCCGCTTGACGGCCGTGCCTATGTGTTCGTGATGTACGGCGTGATTCAATGCTCAGTCCGCCCGCGGGGCGGGCTTTAGGACCCGGTCCGAGAGCCTTCCGATGTAAGACTAAACGAAGCCCGGCGCGTCGTATGGGGCCCGGAATGTCCGCTCTTGAGGCTAAGCGGAAGGGGCCGATAGGCAAACCCCACTGAACTTGGTCGAAAATGACCGAGGTCGTGTGAAAACGCGACTGCATGATTGCGTGGGCAGCGATACGCGCGCTGGCGGGCGGACGTGAACTAGGCGGCGATGGTCTGCATCAGCGGTTTGACGCCGAAGATGTTGATCATCCGCTTCATGTTATAGGCGAGCACCTGCAAGCTCATTTCCGTACTGACCTTTTCGAGCGTCCTGGTCAGGAAATGGGTGCTGCCCATCCACGCCTTGAGGGTTCCGAAAGGATGCTCGACGGTCTGGCGGCGGATGGTCATGGCGTCGGACAAGCGATCGAGCCTGGCCTGCATCTTGTCGAGGACGCCTTCATGCTCCCAACGCTTCAGGCGCTTGTGCTTGTCGGGCGTGCAGCTGGGCTTGAGTGCGCAGGTCGAGCAGGCGGTGAGGTTGCGATAGTGATCGATATTGTCGCGTCGGTCCGAGCGCACCTTTCCCTTGGTCAGGTGCTTGCCGGCCGGACATGTGTAGCGGTCCTTCTCAGCGTCGTAAATGAAGTCCGCCACGGTGAAGAGGCCGCGCTTGGCGTTGGCAGATGTCTGTGTCTTGGGAATGCAGGGCACAATGCCGGTGCCCTCGCAGGCCAGTACCTCGTCGCCGTTGTAATAGCCGCGGTCGGCCAGCACCGTGAGTTGCTCGCATCCGGTCGCATCCAGCGCCTTTTGCCCCATCGAGGTCAGTTGCGCCCGATCGCTGCCGATGTTGGTGACCTCGTGCGCGACGATCAGATGGTGCTCGGCATCGACGGCCATCTGAACATTGTAGCCGACGATACCGGTGCCCTTGCCGCTGGTCGCCATCGAGCGGGCATCGGGATCGGTCAGGGAAACCTGTT
Organism: Candidatus Saccharimonadia bacterium; assembly: GCA_035544015.1. NCBI lineage: Bacteria > Candidatus Saccharimonadota > Candidatus Saccharimonadia > Candidatus Saccharimonadia bacterium. The sequence continues at coordinate 927 of DATKIP010000018.1, read as the reverse complement.
TGTCGGGCGCGGCTTCGACCTCTCTGTCCATCTCCTTGAGCGATTGCATCTGTCGCCGCAGGCCCTCGATCTTCTCCTTGAGGCGCACTGTCTTGGCCTCGGCGACATCATCGTCCTGCCGATCCGCACGGTCGAGTGCCGCCAGGTAGCGCGCGATGCTGGCCTCCACCTGCTCGATGCGTTTGGCGACCTTGGCCACCGTGAAGTTCTTGTCGCGGTTGTTGACGGCCTTGAACCGGCTCCCGTCGAGCGCCACGACAGCTCGCGTGAACAGGTTGAGATTGCGGCACAAGACGACGAACTGGGCACAGGCAGCGCGGATCGCCGGTCCGTTGTCGCGACGAAAGTCGGCGATCGTCTTGAAATCCGGCATCAACCGGCCGGTCAGCCACATCAGCTCGATGTTGCGCTGGCTCTCCCGCTCGAGCCTGCGGCTCGATTGGATGCGGTTGAGATAGCCATACAGATAGACCTTTAGCAGTGTCGCGGGATGATAGGCGGGCCGCCCGGTCACCTCCGGCACAACACCGGCAAAGCCCAGCGCTTCCAGGTCGAGTTCGTCAATGAAGACATCGATGACGCGGACCGGATTGTCCTCCGTCACGTAGTCGTCCAAGCAGGCGGGAAGCAGTGTCGCTTGCTTGCGATCCTCGCCCTCGACGAAACGCTTCATCCCAACCCCCGCTGATCGGGAATCACTTTACCAAATCAGCGCGTTTCCACACAGTCTGGACCCATCTGCGACATTGGCCAGCATTTGACGTTGCAGTTGCAAAGGCGGCTTTAGCCCCTATCAAAGTAATCGTTTAAGCCGTTACGATGCCTCCTGAGCCGTGGAGGGAGTACATGAGGCGGCGGGAATTACTTGGTGCCCTAGCTGGTGCGGCAGCGTGGCCGATAGTGGCACGGGCGCAGCAATCCACGACA
>DATKIP010000017.1 GCA_035544015.1 Candidatus Saccharimonadia bacterium | reverse complement strand
GAGTTACAACGTTTGCCGGAGTGCCTTAATACCACGGGCGGGTTCCTCGCCCGCTTTGCCACCGGTAAAGGCCATGGGCCAAAAACTCACAGCCAACTCAGCCGCAACCGAGTTTTACAACAGAATCGAAAGGTGATCCGGCGGAATATGCTCGTTGCAGCCTATCGCTTTTGGACCCATCTCGGGCCTCTAGCAGGCTGCTGAAAATGCAACTCAAGTGGCATTGGCTCCGGGTTGGCGTTGTCTACGAGTTTAAAGCGTTGCCGACATTGCCGTTTGGCAGCCTGCTGTCATTCAAGCGGTTACTCCGATCAACCTGGGCAACTTGATGAGATCGTAGGCAGCCATTGTCAGCGTGAACTTGAAGTCCAGCTTCTTCACGCCACGCAGCATTGGCCGCGCCAATCCGCCAATGGTCTTGCCCCACCCGAATGGCTCCTCGACCCGTTTGCGCTTCTGCTGGCTGACCTCGTATCCGCAGTGGCGGATAGTGCGACCGTCGATGGCGGAGAGTCGATTGGTCGTGTTTTGCGCCACGTGCGGTGTAACGTTGAAGTCCCGCATGTCGGATACAAAGTCAGCCGTATCGAAGCCCTTGTCGGCGCCCACGGTGATGCGCTTGGCGCCGGGCGAATAGCGCACGATCATGTCTTTCGCGGTTTCGCGCTCGACCGCGCCCGACACCTGTCGCAGTTCCGACTCGACGACGAAGCCGTTGCGGTTCTCGGTCATGACATTGCCCGTATAGGCGAGCTTTGCCTCCTTACCTTTGCCCTTCTTGGCGAGTTTGGCCTCCGGATCCGTGATAGAGCCGTGTGTCTGATTGCTGCGCTGCTCGCGGTGAAAATGGCGCTCACCGTTGCGCCCAGGCAATGGCGGCTCACTCGAACCGTCGTTCGCCACAAAGCTCTTCATCGATGCCCAAGCTTGAACCTGCGTGCCGTCGACGGAAAAGTGGTCGTCCGAAAGCAAGGCGCGCACGTCCCTATGAGCGAGAAGCTCGGCCAGAAATTTGCGCGCCACCGCGGCTTCAAGCAGCCGGTCGCGGTTTTTCGTGAACACCGTCGGCACCCAAACCTGATCATCCACGCCGAGACCGATAAACCAGCGATAGAGCAGATTGTAATGCAATTGTTCCATCAACTGGCGCTCCGAGCGGATGCTGTAGAACGCCTGCAGCAAAAGCGCTCGTAGCAGCCGCTCGGGGGCGATCGAGGGCCGCCCTTCGGTCGCGTACAGCCTGCCAAATTCGCTGTCGAGAGCAGCAAGAACCTCGTTGACGATGCGCCGGATCAATCGCAGTGGATGGTTTGCGGGCACTCTCTGTTCGAGATCGACATAGGAAAACAGATCACCTGTCCGTATATCCGAACCGCGCATGGATTCCTCCTGCTGCTCTCTCAACAGCACAGGAATCAGATTCGTGCTCCAATGTCAGTCTGGCGGCCCAGTTTTTCAGCAGCCTGTTAGAGCCGCTTGACGCGACAACGAAGATGAAGCGGCCGGAATGACCCACGATCAGGTGCCATGAGTCTGCAGCGCCCAGTATGGAAAACTGTCCGGCGGTTAGCCAGGAGCGCGTCGATCTTCGCCGTCTGCTCCGCACTGTAAAGCCACGCGTCGATCTTCCCCATCTGCTCCGCGCTTGTTTGCAAAGAATGCCGGCAATCGATTATCCCGCCTAGGGGGGCGTCGCCCAATGCGGACTGCGGGTCGGAAATTATCTTGTTAAATAAAGAAGGGCTCGTCCAAGGTACAACGCCAAGTGACTTCCTTTCGCCGTAGAATGGGACGACTGAAGAAAAATTGTCGCCAAAAAAAAGCAAGCTCTCATTGCTGTTGGTCTTTGAGTGCGGCCAAGATGCCAAATACAAGGGTGGCAGGCCATAGCGGTTACGCTTGGTGAAGGTCCGAATCGGA
>DATKIP010000016.1 GCA_035544015.1 Candidatus Saccharimonadia bacterium | reverse complement strand
CAGGGCCGCATGGTACCGGGCGCGGGCGAACAGAGCTGCATGGGCGGGGGAGCCTGTTCGTCGGAATCGGTCAACCGGGCCTAGGGAATTCCCGCTTGCACTCATGGCCAAGGGGTATTAAGTTTACTGTACACCAGGCGGGATGATGCCATTGTCGCTTTCCCCAATCACTTTTCAATCAGTTCGAGTACCCGCTCGGTGTAACTTCTCGCTCTTCCAGCGCATTGCGCCAACCTGGCTGCTACTGGAAACGGACTGGGTATCGAATCATGACCGAAGCACAACGCGCAATCCGCGAGGAAGTGTACCAACACTTCAACGCGCTGCCGCACGATCACATGATCATGGCGGAGCGCAACCGCGAAGCGCTCGAAACGCTCGGGGTCTGGTAGCACCATGAAACATCTCATCTTCTCCTACATCGACCAAGGCTACCGTATCGCCGTTCTCATCAATGGCAGGCTAACCGGCCACATCATCCGCGAAAACGTCCTGTGGTTCTATCGGGTACGTGGCACCAAGATCGACGGCTTCCGCTTCCGGACCATCGGAGAGGCAATCGCCGATCTGGAAGGCGCCGGAGATTGGGTGCTGCCATCGCCTTACCACCCTGTTCGACCGGCCGCTGACCCCAAGAGCTCAGGCGTCAGCTCACTCCCCATGGGCTGACGCCCTTTTTGTCCAGTGCGTAAACCAACGCCGCCTGGCCAACATATTCGGCCGGTGCGCTTTGTGCGTTTGTCAGGAGACTTCCATGAACCACTCGATTTACAGCGCTGATCGCACGACCCACCTGAAGGTGGTGATCGTTGCCCTCATCGCCGGAATCCTAGGTCAGCGTTTCCTTGGTTCGAATCATATCAGGCGGCGTCGGCGAGTTTGTATGACCAAGTGTGGATGACGGGGTGGCGATTTACGTCGTCGATGCCGGCCATAATGCGCTCTTTGAGTTCGTGTTTTGAGGTGACCCGGATGTGGCGCAGGACCGACCGCGCGAATTTGGAGAAGAAGCCCTCGATGAGATTGAGCCACGAACCATGCTTGGGCGTGAAGGTAAACTCGAAGCGTCCAGGCGGTCGAGCGTCGAGCCAGGCTCTTGTTTCTCTCGATATGTGCGCGGAATGATTATCGAGGATCAGCTTGATCGCGGTGCTGGCCGGATAAGCGGCGTCGAGACACTTGAGGAATTCGATGAACTCCCGGCTGCGGTGGCGGTCCCTGACGAGCGCATGGACCTTCCCGGTAAGCAGGTCGATTCCGGCCAACAGGCTCAGCGTGCCATGACGTTTGTACTCGTAATCCCGCGCGAAGGTCGCGTGGACGCCGGGCTTGGGCGGCAAATCGGGTGCTGTGGTTGCGATGGCTTGGATTCCCGGCTTTTCGTCGTAGGAAACGATCGCCACTCGCTTGATGGCTTTGCGCGACTTGGCGGCGGCTCTCTTCAGAACCTGGACCTCGCGATAAACGCACAGAACCTCGGCCATCTTCTGCTCGAACTCGGCATCGCGACGTTCCAGATAGTAGCGCACCTTGTGCGGCTTGATTTCCTCCTGGCCGAGGATCTTGCACACCGTGCCTTGAACCAGCCTGGCGAGACATTCGTGCCCCGCCGTCGGGCCGTGCTCGCGTGCGTGACGTGCCAAAAGCCGCGTCGTCCACAGCTCATGCGGATAGCCGTGCTCCTTGGCCTTGTCGCACGCCAGCGACACCAACCAGGCTTTGGCCTCCGGCGTGATGACTGGTTCTTTACCCGGCCGTGGCCGATCCTCGATCGCCGCCAGCGGCCCATAGCCCAGCGCCCGCTCCACGCAGCGCTGAACCGTTTGATGGTGAACCCCAACTCTTTGCCCCACCGCACAGAACGAAGGATTCTCGCGATAGGCCAGCAGCATCTGCGCCCGCGATACCCGGCTCGCCGGCTCGGTTCGCGACCGCGAAAGAGCCGTCAATCTTTCAATCTCTTCGCAGGTCATTGCCAATTCGACTACTCGCCGCCATCCTGCCATGATGCCGCTCCTCGTTTCGCCAACCGCAAAACAAGGAATCCGCCATCAACCCATAGGTTCCATGATGCAGGTTTCATGGAATCGATCGTCTAGTCTGGCTGAAAAGCCGGTTTTGGAGACGGGGGCGACGGTGTTTGCCTTTTTGGCGGCCACTCGCATATCGCGCCTGGGCGGCAATCACCCGCTGCTCAATCCAACCTTGCTCGCAATTATTCTAATTTCGCTTGGCCTCGAAGCATCGCATGTCCCCTACGATGTTTATTTGCGCGGCGCTGACGCCATCCATTTTATGTTAGGTCCCGCGGTGGTGCTGCTGGCGGTACCTCTATTTCGTCAGAGGGCCGTTATCCGCGCCTCCGCGCGTTTGATCGCGGTGGGACTGGCTGTCGGATTGCCTGTTGGAGTCCTGAGCGCCGTAGGTCTCGCGTGGTTGTTGGGAGCAAGTTCGCAGACTATCCTCTCCCTGGCGCCCAAGTCGGTAACGGCCG
>DATKIP010000015.1 GCA_035544015.1 Candidatus Saccharimonadia bacterium | reverse complement strand
CTGATGCTGTGGACGGCTCCTCCACCGGCGCGTGAGCGCCATGGATGTGGGTGCTGTTAGGGCCCACGATTCGGAGGAGCTATCATGCAAGCGGTTACGACAATCGGTCTTGATATCGCGAAGTCAGTCTTCCAGGTTCATGGCGTCGATGCAGAAGGCAATGTAATTATCCGCCGTCAACTGAAGCGCCGCTACGTTCTGGCATTCTTTCAGAAGCTGCCGCCGTGCCTGGTTGGCATCGAAGCATGTGCCTCTTCGCATCATTGGTCTCGTGAGCTCCGCGCGCTTGGCCACCGTGTTCGGCTCATGCCACCTGCCTACGTGAAGCCCTACGTCAAACGACAGAAGAACGACGCTACCGACGCCGAGGCCATTTGCGAGGCGGTAGGCCGGCCGAACATGCGGTTCGTCGAGACCAAGACGACTGAGCAGCAAGGCTGCCTGATGCTCCATCGCACGCGCCATCTCTTCATCCGCCAACAGACTGCGGTGATCAATGCTATCCGTGCTCATCTTGCCGAGTTTGGAATCGTTGCACCGGTCGGACGTAACGGGGTTGACCAACTACTCGGCGTCGTCGCCGATGCGAATGACAAACGATTGCCCGCGGTCGCACGTGCGTGTGTTGCCGCTCTAGGCGCCCAACTGCAGATGTTGAAGGCACAGGTCCTCCAGTTCGATCGCTTGATCAGAGCCTGGCACCGCTCCAGCGAGATAAGCAAACGGCTCGATGAGATTCCCGGCGTCGGCCCGGCGCTGGCGACCGCCCTGGTTGCCAGCGTTGCAGATCCGAAAGCTTTCCGATCAGGGCGGGACTTCTCGGCATGGATCGGGCTCGTGCCAAAGCAGAACTCGAGCGGGGGGAAGGAGCGGCTCGGCAGCATCAGCAAGCGAGGCGATCGCTATCTGCGCAGCCTGTTCACGGCGGGCGCACTCGCCGTGATCCGCTATGCCAAAATCCATGGCACCAAACATCGGCCATGGCTCACCGCGTTGTTGGCGCGGCGACCCACAAAGGTCGCGGCCATCGCGCTGGCCAACAAGCTCGCCAGGATGGCATGGGCGATGATGGCGAGAGGTGAGCGGTACAGAGAACCTGCCGCGCTCGCGGCGTAAACGAGATCACACCGGACATCCGGCGTGATGTGACGGTTGGGAGGGCGAACAGCACGTAATGCAGAGCCGGTCGATCCGGCGATCAGGACAACCCACAACGGGCCAGAGCATCTTTGAATGCGTGGTTTTGACCGGGACCTGATCCGCGGAGGGCATTATGGCCAGCGGTCATGTGAACCGCACTA
>DATKIP010000014.1 GCA_035544015.1 Candidatus Saccharimonadia bacterium | reverse complement strand
ACCCGCCCGCTTACAAGATATTATCTGGATAATTAACAACAAACCCAGGAAGATCCTGGGGTATAAGTCGGCTCTGCAGCTGGCGAAAGAGAAAGGAGTATTACGAGGGTAGGTGGTGCACTTCGGGGGTGAATTTAGGGTTGTGTAGTTTTTTTATTATAACATTTAAATTCTATTTACGCAAATGGTACAATGAAGCTACTTATGGCGATGCGACTGGCAACCGAAACAGAATTAGCGCAGTGGGACGAATTGGTGGCGGCCAATCCTGATGGCGGCCAGTCGCTGCAGACGCGCGCGTGGGGGGATTTTAAGGCGCGGTGGGGCTGGCAGCCGCGGCGATACGTGTACGAGCTGCCCGATGGCCGGCTGGTGGCGGCTCAGTGGCTGACGCGGCGGGCCACGGGGCAGGGTGAACTGTGGTATTGCCCGCGGGGGCCGGGGGTGACGTCGCCGGCGGATTTTGCGGAGGTGGTGCGGCAGACGCGGGCGGGGGAGTGGCCGGGGGTGCTGGCGCGGTTTGAGAGCGAGGTGCTCGATGACGATGTGCCGAACAAAGCAGCGTGGCGAGAGCTGGGGCTGGTGCGGGCCAACCGCGATCTGTGGGTGAAGTCGACTATTTTTGTGGACCTAAGCTTGGGTGAGGAGGCGCTGCTGGCGAGTTTTAACCAGAGCGCGCGGCGCAATATTCGCAAGGCGCAAACAGCGGGGGTGAGGGTAGAGCCGGTGGCGGCTACGGATGAGAATTTGGGAATTATGTACGAGCTGATGGCGGCGACGGACGCGCGGGCGCATTATGGGCTGCGGCCGCGGGCGTATTTTTTGGATTATTGGCGAGCCCAGGCGCAGGCGGGGCAGGCGCAGTTGTTTTTGGCGCGGCACGAGGGCGACGTGCTGGCGGGATTATTTGCGACCTACCTGGGGCGCCGGGGGTGGTACAAGGATGGGGGGTCGTTTGAGGTGAAGCGTGACCTGAGCGCGTCGTATCTGGTGCAGTGGGAGGTGATGCGTTGGTTGATGGCTCGGGGTTGCACGAGCTACGACATGATCGGGGTGCCCAATCGCAATGCGGTGGGGACGGGCGACCCGAAGGATGGATTGTACACTTTCAAAAGTAAGTTTAACCCTGAGATTACGGAATTTGTGGGGTGCTGGGATTTGCCGCTGAGCGGGACACGCTACAAGGTGTGGCGCCGGGTGGGTGAGCGAGTGGCGGCGAGGCTGGCGATGCGTCGGCCGGAGCGATTTTTGTACTAAACAGTCGGGCGGCCCCGCAGCGGGTGGGCTGCGGGGCCGGGATGGATGGGGCTTGCTGTTGGTCACTGGAGGGTGAGGGCCAGTTGGGCTGCGGGGCTGTCGAGAACCCTTAGGCCGCGGTCGGTGACCACCAGGATCATGGTTTCGCCGTCGGCCTGGGTGGTGGGGGTGAGCCAGACGTTGTCGATGGCGGTAGCCAACGCTCCCCGGAACTGGTTGTCGCTCAACCAGTTGAGTTGCGTGCGGATTTGTTCGTAGGTGGTCCAGCGTGGCTCGCAGTCGGCCAGAATGCGGTACACGGGCAGCAGGTTGTGCCGGGGGCGGCGACGCAGAAGGCTCCGGGCCAGAACAACTAGTCCGGCGGCCAACAGCAGCGCCCCGATGACGACGAGGGCCATGGTGTGCTCCGTTCGGGGCGGTTGGGAAGGTGCGGGGGCGACGACCGGAGTGGTTGGCGCGGGGTCCTCGGTGGTCGGTGCGAGGGTCGGCTCGGCCTCGATGGACTCGCGTAGCTGCCCCAACTGGGTTTTGAGCAGCTTTCGCCGACTGATGAGCGCGTTGCGAAACCACAGCGTAGGCGAACCGTCTGGGTCTTTGATTTGCACGCTGAGCGCGGCGATTTGGGCTTCGAGGTCTTCAATGAGGTGCTCGGTACATTTGGCGAACGGCCGACGCGGTGGCCGTCGGCAGTTCCAGCGCGAGCATACTATCATAGCCACGAACCACCTCCGGAAGGAGCGCGGCGTCCTAGGCGCCGAAGGGTACGTAGGATTCGAAGATAATACCATTATTGAGCCATAATTTCAACGGCGTATACTCATAAGCAATAACGTGGTGGATGCATGTTTCGTAATCTGGTGAAGGCAATTATTCCGGCGCGGGTGTTTCGGACGATTGAGCCGTATGGGCATTTAGCAGAGGCGATAGTTTGGCAGACGGTAATGGCGTATCCGGCGGCCGGGCTGAAGGTGATTGGGGTGACCGGGACCGACGGCAAGACTACGACGGCGACGATGATTTACGCCATGCTTAACGACGCGGGGATCAAGACGGGATTGATGACCACGATTGGGTACGGCACGCCGGCCCACTGGCGCGAGAATGTGGTGCATATGACCACGATGCCGACGCACGCGATGCTAGAGCGCATCAAGGAGCTCAAGGCCGAGGGGATCGAGTGGCTGGTGCTGGAGACCACGAGCCATGCGCTGGCGCAGAACCGGGTGTGGGGGATTGATTACAGCCTGGCGGTGATGACCAATGTGACGCACGAGCACTTGGACTACCACGGTACGTTTGAGCGGTATCGGGCGGCGAAGCGGCGGCTGTTTGAAATGGCGGCGGGGAATAAGCGGGGGGTGGTACCGATTCGCGGGATTATTAATGGCGATGATCCGAGCGCGGATTATATGGCTGAGCCGACGGGGCCGAATCATCTGCGCTATAGCCTGGAGCATGGGGATATTGCGGCTAGCAACGTGCGGCCTGAGGGCGGCGGGAGCGCGTTTACGGTGACGACCTCGGACGAGGGGTCGTTTGAGGTGCGGATTCATTTGCCGGGTACGTTTAATGTGTCCAATGCGCTGGCGGCGGTGGGTGTGGGCATGGCGCTCGATCTGGAAAATGAGGCGATTGCGAAGGGACTTGCGGCGCTCAAATCGGTGGAGGGACGGATGAATGCGATTGATGAGGGGCAGGATTTTGCGGTGATCGTGGATTTTGCGCACACGCCCGATAGTTTTGAGAAGATTTTGAGCAGTATGCGCGCGACGGCCAAGGGCCGGTTGATCGTGATGTTTGGCTCGGCGGGGCGGCGCGATGAGGCCAAGCGCGGGCAGCAGGGGCATAGCGCCGGCAAATGGGCTGATGTGGTGGTGGTGACCGAGGAGGATGACCGCGACGTGGATGGGCAGGGGATTATGGATCAGATCGCGGGGGGTGCATCGCAGGAGGGCAAGGTGCTGGGGACGGATTTGTTTATGGTGCATGACCGCACCGAGGCGATTCGGTTTGCGATTGGTCAGGCCCGGGCGGGCGACACGGTGATGCTGCTGGGCAAAGGGCACGAGAAGACGATCGAGGGGGCCGATGGTGAGCGCCCGTGGGATGAAGCGGCGGCGGCGCGGGCGGCGATTGCGGCGCGGCTAGCGGGCATCCAAGGCCAAGGTGGTGCAGCGGATACCGCCGCCACCTAGTTTGAGCTGGGTGATGGGGCGCTCGACCACGGTGAGGCCGCGGCGGGTGAGCTCGGTGGCGAGCTGGGGGCCGCCTTCGGGCATCACGACGGTGGTGCCGTCGGAGACGAGGTTGCAGACGAAATTTTTGGCCTCGGTGAGCGAGACATCGATGAATTCGAGGTCGGTGCGGGCACGCAGGAGTTTAACGCTGGTGGCATCGAGGGCGTCCCAGGCGACGGCGATGAGGCCGGGGCGGATGATGCCGAAGACGAGATCGTCGTCGTACCAGGCGTCGGAGATGGTGCGGATGGGGATGATGTCGTAGCCGAGGGCGTCGTGGATGAAGGCGTCGGAGCGGGGGTCGCTGCGCCACTGCCGGCCCTTGAGCACCGCGCCGGTGCCGGTGGGCAGGGCGTCGCCCTGGCCGGAGAAGCGGTAGGGGCACTCGATGACCTCGTAGCCGGCGGCTTCGAGCCAGGGCTTGAGGAACAGGGTTTCGCCCGCACGCTGGGGCGGCAGGTTTCCGAGCACGGCCCGTTTGCCGCGGATGAGGGCTTGGTTGGCAGTGAAGGTCATGTCCGGCTGGGCGGGATCGGGTGTCAGGAAGTGGATGGTACGGCCGGCGGCCTGGTGGGCGGCTACGATGGCCGCGTATTCGGCGGCGAGGAGGGTGGGGTCTGGTTGCACGTCGGTGCGCATGTACGGATTGATGGAATAGGCGATCGTGAAATAGGTCGGCGGGCAGAGTAACAGATCGTGATTGTACATACGGCAATGCTACACTAAGCGCATGAATATTACAGAATCTATCTTCAAAGCGTATGACATTCGAGGTTTGGTCGGCACAGAATTAACGAGCGAAGTGGCTGAGGCGGTGGGCCGCGGGGTGGCCGACTGGTTGCCGACCGAGGGACCGGTGTGCGTGGGCTACGATATGCGGCCGGATTCGGCCGAGTTGGCGGCGGCGGCGCGGGCCGGACTGACGCGCCAGGGCCGTGACGTGATCGACATCGGCTGCGTGGCGAGCGACATGATTTATTTTGCAGTGGGGTCGCTGGGTGCGGCCGGCGGTGTGATGGTGACGGCCAGCCACAATCCAGGCAAGTACAATGGCATCAAGGTGTGCCGCGAGGCGGCCGGCGGCGTGGGGCTCGATACGGGATTCAGCGATATCCGCGACGCGATTAAGGCTGATCATTATCAGGAGGCCACGCGTACCGGCGAGGTGACCCAGCAGGACGTAATGGAGGCTTGGGTGAAGCATGCGCTGGGATTTGTGGATGCGGCGGCGTTGAAGCCGTATCACATCGCGGTGGATGCGGGTAACGGTATGGGCGGCGCGGTGGTGCCGCATCTGGAAGGCAAGTGGCCGCTGACGGTGGAGCCGATGTTTTTTGAGCTCGACGGCACGTTTCCGAACCACCCGGCGAATCCGTTGGTGGATGAAAATAATCGCTTCTTGGTGGCGAAGATTCAGGACGAGAACTTGGATTTTGGCGTGGCCTTTGACGGTGATGGTGACCGAGCGTTTCTGATCGACGAACACGGTCAAACGGTGTCGGGGAGTGTGACCACGGCGATTTTGGCGGATTATTTTCTGAAGAAAAACCCGGGGGCGACGGTGCTGTACAACGCCAACTGTAGCCGTGTGGTGCGCGAGACGGTTGAGGCGGCGGGCGGCAAGAGTTACCGGACCAAGGTGGGGCATAGCAATATCAAAGCGGACATGCGCAAATATGGCGCGGTGTTTGCAGGTGAGCACTCGGGGCACTATTTTTTCCGCGATAATTGGGGGGCGGATTCGGGGTTGATTGCGGCGATTTGCGCGATTGGGGCGCTGAGCGACTCGGGGCTCAAGCTCAGTGAGTTGGCGAAAAAGTATGACAAATATGTGGTGTCGGGCGAGATCAACTTCGAAGTGGCCGATAAGGCGGGGAAGATAGCTGAGCTCAAGCAGGCGTATGCCGACGGCGAGCAGGATGAGCTCGATGGTCTGACGGTGAATTACCCGGATTGGTGGTTTATTGTGCGGCCGTCGAACACGGAGCCGTTGCTGCGCCTCAACGTGGAGGCGACCACGCAGGGGGTGCTCGATGAGCAGTTGGCTAAGCTGAAGGCTTTGCTGGCGGCCTAGGTGCCTTGGCCCGTACATACAACGTGAGGTCCATGTCGAGGGCGGTGATAACGCGCTGAATGAGGTCTGCGGTGGGATTGCCGCGTCCGGTTTCAAGACGGGCGATGGCGGTTTGCGAAGTGCCGATAGTGGCTGCGAGCTGGGCCTGCGTGAGTCTGAGCATACGTCGCTTGAAGGGTACGTGCTCTGCGACTTGCTCCTGAATGGTCATGGGGATGAGGGGCATTGCGATTCCTTTGGGGTTGAGTTTAGTTATGTGCATGGGTGATTTTACCCCATAAAAAGTATATTTTATATCACGTATGAGTTAAATTTGGCCAGCCTTAGCAGACATACTGAGCCCCGGCGTTGAGCGCAGCGGTTCAGGGGGTCTTGACGTGCCAAATTCATAACGCTAATCTCAATTATGCAACGCTGGCACTCGGTGCTTAAGAGTGCTAAAGTGGAATTTATTGCGTGAGACTGATTAACGAGGAGTAAAGCATGGCACTACAACCATTGGGCGACCGTATCGTAGCTAAGACAGTGGAGCCTGAGGCCAAAACGGCTTCTGGGATTTTGCTACCCGACCAGGCCAAGGAAAAAACTCAGGTGGCTGAAGTCGTGGCCGTGGGTAAGGATGTAAAGGAAGTGAAGGTGGGCGATCGGATCGTTCACACCGAGTACGGCCCGAACCGGTTCAAGCAGGGCACGGACGAACTATTGATCGTTAAAGAGGAAGATGTCCTCGCGGTTGTAAAGGGGTAATCAATTATGGCAAAGAAGATTTTTTATGACGATGATGCTCGCGGCCGGGTACTGGCTGGCGCGCGGGAATTGTATGAGGCTGTTCGGGTAACGATGGGGCCCAAGGGCCGCAACGTGGTGATTCAGAAGAGCTATGGCGGTCCGCAGGTGACGCATGACGGCGTGACGGTGGCCAAGGCGGTCGAGATTGAAGAGAACCGCCAAGACGAAGCGAGCTTGGGCAAGGGCGTGGGCGCCGAGCTCATCAAGACGGCTGCTTCCAAGACTGCCGACAATGTGGGTGACGGTACGACGACCTCCACGGTGCTCGCCTACCACATCTTGAACGAGGCCAACAAGCTGATCGCGGCCGGCCACAACCCAATGGACCTCAAGAAGGGCCTGGACGAGGCGGCGGGTACGGTGCTGGGCGAGATCGCTGGCATGACCGAGCAGATTGCTGGTAATCGCGAAAAGGTGGCTCAAGTGGCAACCGTTTCGGCGGGCGACGCCGAGATCGGTGAGTTGATCGCCGACGTGATCGAGGCCGTGGGCAACGACGGCACCGTGACGGTGGAGCAGAGCCAGACGCTGGGCATGGAGAAGGAGATCGTGGAAGGCTTCAAGATCGAGCGCGGCTATGTGAGCTCGTACATGGTGACCGATGTGGCGCGCATGGAAGCGAGCTACGAGAAGCCGTTGATTCTCGTGACCGACAAGAAGATTTCGAGCATTCAGGACATTTTGCCGCTGCTCGAGAAGATTGCGCAGGGTGGCAAGAAAGAACTCGTGATCATCGCGGAAGACGTCGATGGCGAGGCGCTGGCGACGCTTGTGCTCAACCGGCTCAAGGGCGTGTTTAACGCCCTGGCGATCAAGGCGCCGGCCTTTGGCGACCGCCGCAAGGCCGTGTTGCAAGATATCGCGGTGCTCACGGGTGCCACGGTGATCAGCGAGGAGCAGGGCTTCACGTTTGAGAATGCCACGCTCGATATGCTGGGCGGCGCGCGCAAGATCATTGCGGGTAAGGATGACACCACGATCATCGAGGGCTACGGTGACTCGAAGGATGTGGAGAGTCGCATCGCGGAGCTGCGGGCGCAGATTGAGCACGCCACGAGCGAGTACGTTAAAGAGAACCTCGAGGAGCGCTTGAGCGCCCTGGCTGGCAAAGTAGCCGTGATCAAGGTGGGCGGCGCGACCGAAACGGCTATCAACGAGAAGAAGGATCGCGTGGATGACGCGGTGGCGGCTACCAAAGCGGCTGTGGCCGAAGGCATCGTGTCGGGCGGCGGCGTGACGCTGGTGGATCTCTCGAAGAAGCTTGATGTGGAAACGACAACGGTGACGAGTTCGGCGCACGCCGGGCAGCTGATTCTGAAGAATGCTTTGGTGCAGCCGTTTAAGCAGCTGATGCTCAATGCCGGCCTGAACGCCGAAGAGAAGCTGGCCAAGGTGCTCGAAAGTCAGAAGGCTGGCGAGGGCTTTGACGTGAATGCCGGCGGCGTGATGGTGAACTTGAAGGCCAAGGGGATCGTGGACCCGGCCAAGGTGACCCGCGAAGCGGTTCAGAACGCGGTTTCGATTGCCGGAACGGCTATGACGATGGGTGCGCTCATCGTGGACCTGCCCGAAGCGAAGAGCGCTCCGGCCGGCGGCGGTATGCCGGGCGGCATGGGCATGGGAGGTATGGACTACTAGTCCCAAGCCAAAAATGCTACGCTGAGGGCGTGAATGATGCTCTGAGCTACGAAGATTTTGCTAAACGCGCCGATGAGATTTTAGGCCTCATCGGCCGTTTGCGTTTGGGGCATAGCCTCGGCGAGGCGATCGATCTAGCCGAAGAGCGCTTCGTGGTGGGCGAGGCGAATGCGGAGCTGCGGCGCTTTGGCGAGGTGATGGTGCTGGCGCGGCGGCAGGCGGTAATTCAGTCGCAGCTGGATGACGATCGCGAGGCGCTGCATCATGGCCACCTGGACCACGAGGAGCTCACGAGCGTGGGGCATCATTACGAAATGCTGCGCCGTGAAGCGTGTAGTTACAACCACTTGCTACGGGGATTTATCGAGTCGTGCGGGCAATATTTTTCGCGCCATGAGCTGATGGGCTGGCTGACGTCGGCCAGTGCGGGCCGGGGCGTATGGGCCAAGGGCGAGGTGACCGGCGCGGTGAGCGAGATTGCGCTGCATGCGGCGCTGCAGGGTTTGCCGGAGCTGCGGGGTTTGCGGTACGCGTCGGTGGGCGAGGATTTGATTGGGTACGACTTCGTGGGGGAATGGCAGGGTAAATTGCTGACGATTGATGCCAAAACGGGCTTTTACCGGCCACTGTTGGAGCGCAAGCATGGTCACCGACATTTGGAGATCTCGGTGCCGCGCGAGGTGGTGAAGGAATTGCGCGTAAATCATCGCGGTTTGGCGCTGCTGCGGCGCCAGGTGCGGCAGGTGCTCGGGCGTGATTTTAGCCCGGGGTACGCATAATTCTCTGACCGCGCTTGACTATAAGTGAAATGACTGTTATTATTCGGGTAGTTCTTTAAAGTTTTACTCCCACCAACACCCCGAGCAAGGGGCGTGGAAAGAAAAGGGCAAGTTTGGTAACAGACGGCGACTCTATTCCTAGCGATTTAGGAAGACGAGTGCGCCGATTTTTTGTTATCCGCCGATTTTCTGAGCGGATCGCGAGCAAGGGGGGAGCACCATGGCACAGCAACAGGTACAGGAGAAGCGGGCGAAGGCTCCGATGGAGCGAGCGTCCGGTACGGCGACGACGCCGGCAGGTAGCCCAGTGCTGGAATGGCCGCGGACGAAGTCCGCCAACTAGTCCGCTGCAATCGACTCACCGCGACCATGCTGCCGCGGCCCGCCGGCCCGGCACGTCCTCCGAAGGAGCTAGTGATGGCCCAGCATCGTGCACAAGCCCCCGACGACTTCTCAGAGTTCGAGCGCCGGATCGTTGATCCGCTGGACGGCTGCGATCGCTGCGGAGCCCGCGGTCAGGTGCGCGTGACCGTTCCCGAGTGCGGTTCGCTCGTATTCTGCGGGCACCACCGGCGTGACTACGAACTCCTGATCCGCGACCGCAAGTACCCGGTCGAACCGCTCGTCGGCGCTGCGGCGTCGTGATTCCAGCGTCTGGGTTGGTGGGGGTCGGCGTCAGCCGAAGGGGCGATTCCGGCCCCCACCGTGCCCTCTTCGTATTTCTGCGAGGAGGGTTGTTCATGTTGTGGGGGCCCGGGAAAGCGATAAGATGATGATTGCGGTGAAGGTTCTCCCCGGAGGAGGACCGCTGGGTGGCGGCCCTCCTCGCGGAGATTCGGCGCGGTTGCGCCGAGCACTCATCCAGGAGTTCCCGTGGGGGTGGGAGACTCGGATGGGTAGGGGTAGATCTGCGTGCCGGGGATGGGCGGCGGTGTCGATGACGTGTCGCTCGTTGGGCTCGGGCTACCCCGGCAGGTCATGGCCCCGCCGCCGTCGGCCGACAGGCCGACGCAGTTCTTGCCGTGGAGGTCGAATTCCTCCACGTCGCCGAACGACGGCTTCCGGGAGGTGATCGCGGAGATGCCGTTACCCCAGAGGCACCAGACCGCGATGGAACTCTGGGCCGACTTGATGCCGACGCAGGTGCCCTGGTTCGTGTTGAACGCCTCGGCGTCCGCGAACCAGGGCTTGGATGGCAGGCCGGTCGGGGTGACGGACGGCAGGCTGCAGTCAACAGAGACTGCGCCGCCGCCGCTTCTCATGGCGTCGCAGACGATGCCGTTGGTGGCGAAGGCCTGGATCTCGCCGGTGGCCTTCTTGTCCACGACGGCATTGCCGGCGCCGCCACAGGCTGTTGCGGCGATCGCAGTAGCCAGCAGCCCGAGGGCCAGGCGCGTGCTGCGGGTGATCATGATCACATCCCTAGTTGGAGTTGGCTCATCGGCGAGGCCGCCGGTGAGTGTCTTCCGTGATGTGAAGCCAGTGGAGCGGGTCGGGTGGCATGAGATCTCCTCACATGGTCCCTCCATTCCGTTTTGAAGTGCACCACCCAGTCCTGTAACAACGAGGTATGGGCAGGACATATAAGCAGCTAGATCAATCAATGCGAGACCGGATTAAAGCATTACTGGATGACGGGTACGGGGTACGCAAAATCGGCCG
>DATKIP010000013.1 GCA_035544015.1 Candidatus Saccharimonadia bacterium | reverse complement strand
CTCGGAAAGCGATTTCGATCGTCGTTTTCGTCGATTAGTCAGAGCCTGTGTTTCAGCGAATCCTTGAGGGACTATGATGAAACGTTGAAGAGCTCCGGCTGCAAGTCGCGCGCGATATTGAAGCTATGCGCATGCACGCCTGGCGCGTGCGGAAATCGCATCGACCCGGGCCGATCGATCCAGCGCGACGAAGACACTCTGAATCGGAGCGGGCATCCACAGGCATCGTCTGGCGGGACAAGCACTACAATGAATGTGGAGCAACCCGAAACGGTGGTCGAGCGCGATTGGGAAGGGCGAGAAAGGTTAGCATGCCGCGATCGGGAGGCGGGTGCAGAGTGACATCGACAGGCACGTCGCCGCACGGCGCGCTTACGAGCAGGCTCTCGCTCGGGTGACTGCGATCGAAGACGGAAACTTGCCAACGGCGCAGATCGCGGAAGCGCACTTGAAAGCCTTCGTGGCGTACACCGAAATGACGGAGGCGGCCCGCAACGTGCTCGTGGTCATGCCGACCGATCTGAAAGCGCTCGTCGACCCGTTGCTATATTGCTATATCTGGAGAAGAACTTCCGCGTGTTGCCGCCAGAGATCGCCTGTGGCGCAGCAATGGCTAGTCGTCCGCTTCAATTAATTTGAAGGGACGGTCTTTTTGTGATTCGATTCCGTTGCAACACGGGCGACGGAGACGATGATGGCTGCCAGGGAGATTTCGGTAAAGAAGTATGTTGTGCGGCTGAGCGACGAGGAACGCGAACGGCTTGAAGCGTTGATACGGAAAGGCAAAAGCCCGGCCCAGCGGCTGCTGAAGGCGCGAATATTGTTGAAGGCCGATGTCTCGGAAGCCGGTGCAGGCTGGAGTGACAGCCGGATTATCAAGGCTTTAGACACCAGCGTTTCCATGGTTTACCGGGTGCGCAAGCAACTGGTGGAAGAAGGCTTCGAGGCGGTGTTGAGCCGCAAGCAACGGGCGACACCGGCGGTTGCGCGGATTTTTGACGGCGAGAAGGAAGCCAAACTGATTGCACTGGCTTGTTCCAAGCCGCCCAAGGGGCGCGCACGCTGGACGCTGCGGCTGTTGGAAAAAAAGGTCGTGGAGCTCCAGATTGTCGATCGTGCCAGCGACTCAACGATCGGAAGGACGCTTAAAAAAACATTCTCCAGCCCCATCGCCGACAGTGCTGGGTCATTCCGCCGAAGGCCAATAGCGCGTTCGTAGCCGCCATGGAGGACGTGCTGGCCGTCTACACGCGGCCGCACGATCCTGATTGCCCGCTTGTGTGCCTGGACGAGACTTCAAAGCAACTGCTCGCGGAAACGCGGGTGCCGATCCCGATGAAACCGGGACGTCCGGCCCGTTGCGATTACGAGTACGAGCGCAACGGCACCGCCAACCTCTTCATGATGTTCGCGCCGCTCGAGGGCTGGCGCCACATCAAAGTCACCGATCGCCATACCGCCGTGGACTACGCTCATGTCTTGAAAGACCTGGCCGATGTCCATTTCGCCAACGCCAGGACCATCGTTCTGGTCCAGGACAATCTCAACATCCACAGCAAGGCGTCACTCTACGAAGCCTTTCCTGCCGCCGAAGCCAGGCGCCTGGTCGAGCGCTTCGAATGGCACTACACCCCAAAGCACGGCAGCTGGCTCGATCTGGCGGAATCCGAACTCGGCGTCCTGTCGTCCCAGTGCCTCGACCGCCGGATCCCCGACAAGCAAACCCTCATCGAGGAGGTCGCCGCCTGGGAGCACGACCGCAACGCCAACAAAACCAAGGCCAACTGGCACTTCACAACACCCAATGCTCGTATCAAACTCAAGCACCTCTACCCCTCAATCTGAATGAATCGGGCGACTAGGCCGGGACGACCTAACACCTACACCTCCAGCACCACTGTCACGGGCACGTGGTCCGACGGCCGCTCCCAGCTGCGGGCGTCGCGGGTGATGCGAAAATCCTGCACGGAGTCCTTCAGCGCGCGCGAGACCCAGATGTGGTCGAGGCGGCGGCCGCGGTCGCCGACGGTCCAGTCGGCGGCGCGGT